>NZ_JBNHEP010000216.1:0-22617 GCF_050015995.1 Dapis brunnea BLCC-M229
TTGAAGAGTAGCGATCGCTCAGGTTTTACACAAACGATGCTACCGGACATGATATGATATTACAGGAGTTATATCATATCGGGTAGCATTGGTATAATTTAGATAGTTAATTAGGAGCCAGGTTTCAGGAGGGAAGAGAATTTAGGAAGATTTGTTAATGGCTGAAGATGAAACATTTTTTTATATCGAACCCGAGCGGATTTGATATTAGATCATATCGGGTTGAATATTTATTAGAGTTGTTGGGGGAGATGGGGAGATGGGGAGAATATGAATATTTGCTATTGAAGTGAGAGGAGAGCTTTTTTTGCTCGTTATGGCTTGCTGATTAACTCTCAAAACATCTACATATAAAGGTTTGAGCTTTTTTATGTGAAAAAAGTGCAAGCTTTTCGCTAGCTACTGAAATTGAATATTTTTCAGATTTAAGAGTCCAACTTTTTGTTTAACTTTTTCAAGCATCCCAGTAGATATATTTATACCAATAACCTAACTATGGCAGTCGAAGCAAAGGCTGCGGACATTTATAAATGTTTAAACTCAGTTAGGGATTACTTTTAACTTTTGACTATCTTGAGTGCGTCTTACATTCTGAGGAAACCTCAGAATTACGCACTCGTTTTTAACTTTTGACTTGCGCGTAGCGCTATATAATTCCCAATTATTTGATCTACTTAAATTGTTACATGACCAGTGCCAGTGGTAATATATAATACTTTATTTCCAGATTGAATTTGTGCAAATTAAACTAGACGATGGGTAATTTGAGAATTCCATTTACTTTGATTATATTTTTAACTTATCTGGCTATAAATATAGCAATCCGCCCATTGGTTGTGAATATTTTTATAATAGTTAATTTTAACTGAAAATCTTTGAAATTATGACTCCTGACTCCTAACTACCACTAAAATATTACAACTGAAATAGGATTGCTATATCAGCTAGTTATTGTTGATATTTATCTAGTTTGATTGATTATTCATTATTAAATTTTGTGATTGAATAAAGTATTTCAACAATTAATAATTAATAATTAATAATTAATAATTACCTCTTCTTATAACGGATAGGATTGACTAAAAGGATTTTTTTTTCTTCTCTTGGTCGATTGGATATGGTTAGGTAACCCATCCATCCCATCCTAAGGTCATGCTCCGCTTTCCGACCGCTTTTTCTCTTGAAATAGAAGGCTTTATACCTTAATTTTTCGGTAATATCCTGATGATGAGTAAGACTAAATATCAAAAACTTTGCTACATATCCTGAAAAAAGGTTTGAAGTGATAGGTATTGTAAAATATATCAAAAGTAATCCTACCCTTGGAAGGTGGTGAAAATAACTAGAGAAATAATATAGGTTAGTAAACAATCAAATTACGTCAATAAATAGTATATATAAAATTAAAGTATAGCAAAGTTTTTGATAATTGGTATTAGGTGTTCAGGAGAAATACTAAAGTATAAAGTATTTATAAAATCAAGTACAAATGATTGATAAATGGTATAATAAAATTTTTATGTGAAGGGTTGGGATGAAGACTAAATTCAGTTAATACCATGCTTGAAAAAAGAATGTTATGAAGAAAAAGGTAATTGAAAGAGTTTACATGAGATGTCTTGACTAAAAAGAGAAATTCCGCCCGAATAAATGGTATTTAAGCTATTCATTTTGTACGTCGCCAATCCGACAGCTCCTCTACCTAACTCCTAAAAACAGCCTAACTATTTGTAGCAAACATCGATCGCGCTTGGTATAACCGAAAAAATAATATTCAATTTATGTCTAAGTTAGATATTAAGATAAAGTTGATATTATACAGATTGTCATTTATAAATCTCTGTGTTAAAAAAGAGTATACTCTCTATTAAATTAAATTACCTCAAAACTTTATAATATTTTGATAATAATTTATATTAATTGAAGCATAGCTTAGGATAACCATTCATCCTGGCTAAGTTACAGGTAATTGTTTTGAGGCAGGATGATAGATATAACAATCATATTTCAGTTGTAAGATTTTAGTGGTAATTAGGAGTCAGTCCTCAGGAGTAAGAATATAAGAGGATTTTGATGGCTCTTAATTGTTTTTCAATATCTCATAAATCATTCCTGATTGCTATATAATATTAAATAACATTAAATAACCTATTAACTATCTATGAAATATTCCGCTTCTGCATCTACTAAAAAATCATTAAAAGCCAAACAAAATAAAGCTGAAGATTCTATCCATTCTAACGCAGATTACAGTCAACTTGACATTAGCAAACTGTCAGAAATGATGCAGCGTTATGTGGAAGTTAAACAACAATATCCCCACGCTCTTTTATTGTTTCGAGTAGGTGATTTTTTTGAATGTTTTTTTCAGGATGCTGTTACGATCGCGCAAGCATTAGAATTAGTACAAACCAGTAAACACGCTGGTAAAGAAATTGGTAGGGTTCCTATGACTGGAGTTCCTCACCATGCTGTGGAAAAATATGCAGCGATGTTAGTAGAAAAAGGTTACGCAGTGGTGGTGTGCGATCAAGTCGAAGATTCTGCTATTGCTCAAAAAGAAAACCGTCAAGTCAAGCGTGAAATTACTCGTATTCTGACTCCCGGTACTCTGACTGATGACGGTATGCTCAAACCTCGTTACAATAACTATTTAGCTGCAGTCGTAATTGCTAAAAATCATTGGGGTCTTGCTTACACCGATATTTCTACTGGGGAATTTCTGACTACCCAAACCCAAGGTTTAGAGCAACTTACCCAAGAGTTAATGCGTTTGCAACCTTCGGAAGTCTTGTTTCCCACTAACGCACCCGATATTGGTTTTATGTTACGACCGGGAGAAAAGTCAGACCATCTTCCAGAATGTTTGCCTAATTCTTTTTGTTATTCTCTGCGTCCGCAACAACCTTTTACTTTGGGGGAAGCAAAGGAAAGACTGTTGCTCAAGTTTCAACTGACATCTTTGGAGGGTATTGGTTGCGAACATATTCCGTTGGGTGTGCGAGCAGCGGGGGGGTTGTTGGAATATCTGGAGGAAACTCAAAAGGAAAATCAAGTTCCTCTACAACGTCTGCGTAGTTATACTTTGGCAGATTTTTTGATTCTCGACCACCAGAGTCGCCGGAATTTGGAAATTACGCAAACGGTTAGAGATGGTAGTTATCATGGTTCGTTATTGTCGGCGATCGATAAGACTAGCACTGCTATGGGTGGTCGTGCTTTACGACGGTGGTTAGTGCAACCACTTTTGAATTTGAAGGGTATTCGCGCTAGACATGACACTATTGACGAACTGATAAGTAATAATGATTTGCGTCAAGATATTCAAAGAATATTGCGTCAAATTTATGATTTGGAACGTCTGACTGGGCGGACTGGTGCTGGTACTGCTAATGCTAGAGATTTAGTTTTTTTAGCTGATTCTTTGACGAAACTTCCGGAACTTTCTGCTTTAGCATCTGAGGGTAATTCTCCTTATTTAAAAGTCTTGCAAAGTCTACCTCCAATTTTACAAGAATTGGGGAATAAAATTCATTCTTTTTTAGTTGAATCTCCTCCTCAACATTTAAAGGAAGGAGGATTAATTCGCTCTGGTGTAAATGTACAATTGGATGAGATGCGGGGGTTAGCTGAAGAAGACCAACAATGGATTGCTAATTTGGAAGTTACGGAGAGAGAAAGGACGGGAATTCCTAATTTAAAGGTTGGTTATAATAAGGCTTTTGGTTATTACATTAGTATTTCTAAATCAAAGGCAAATTTGGCGCCGGATGATTATACTCGCAAGCAAACTTTGACTAATGAGGAGCGTTATATTACTGAGGAATTAAAGGAAAGGGAAGTTAGAATTTTGACGGCGCGGGATGATTTAAATCAATTGGAATATGATATTTTTGTTGCTTTGAGAAATGAGATAGGGGAACACGCTGAGGAAATTAGAAATATTTCTCGTGCTGTGGCAGCTATTGATGTTTTGTGTGGTTTAGCAGAGGTGGCAGTTTATCAAAATTATGTTCGTCCGACGATGGTTGATAGTCGAGAATTGAAAATTATTGAAGGTAGGCATCCGGTGGTGGAAAAATATTTGCCTGCTGGTTTTTTTGTGCCGAATACTGCCATATTAGGAAGTAAAAAGTTAGAGGAAAATAATTCGGGAATTACTCCCTATTCTGCGCCAGATTTAATAATTTTAACTGGTCCGAATGCTAGTGGCAAAAGTTGTTATTTACGACAGGTAGGATTGATTCAATTAATGGCACAAACTGGTAGTTTTGTTCCGGCAAGTTCGGCTGTTTTAGGGGTGAGCGATCGGATATTTACTCGTGTGGGAGCTGTGGACGATCTAGCAACTGGTCAATCTACTTTTATGGTGGAGATGAATGAGACGGCAAATATTTTGAATCATGCTACGGAAAAGTCTTTGGTTTTGTTGGATGAAATTGGTAGGGGAACGGCAACTTTTGATGGAATTTCAATTGCTTGGTCTGTGGCAGAATATTTAGCAACGGAAATAAAATCTCGGACGATTTTTGCGACTCATTATCACGAATTAAATGAACTTTCTTCTATTTTAGATAATGTGGCAAACTATCAAGTAACGGTTAAAGAATTGCCGGATAAAATTGTATTTTTGCATCAAGTACAACCTGGTGGAGCGGATAAATCTTATGGTATTGAAGCGGGAAGATTAGCAGGTTTACCAGATTCGGTTATTGCACGAGCGAGACAGGTAATGGGGGAGATAGAAAAGCATAGCAAGATAGCTATTGGTCTGAGGAAAGGTGTTAAGAAAAAGGAGGAGGAAGAGGTGATAACTTTGGAGCAGTTAGATATTTTTAGTGAGGAATTTGGAGATAGTTTATTGTGAAGAAGGGAATAGGGAATAGCTCACACGGATTATGGCACGGATGTACGGATTAAGAGTTCAGCAATAAGTTTAGTAGGGTGTCTAGGTTTATTTTGTGGGTAAGTTGCAGTCAATGAAGACCTCTCCCCCAACCCCTCTCCTCCAAGGAGAGGGGAGAATATTCCTCCCCTTCCCTTTTTTCCCCTTGGATAGGGGAGGCAATTAGGCGTGAATTATTTAATTATTTAATTATTAATTCTTCGGTAAGGGGGGATAGGAAGGGGGTTGGGGGGTTAGGTTTTTAACCCATATTTTCAAGCTAGACACGCTACTACTACAAACTACAAAATTATGATAATTTTCAACACACAGAATAAACTAGACTTCATAAGATGACAAAAAAAGTAGATATTAGCAGTAAACGCCTAATTGGAATTGCCCCCAGTCGTTGGGTAGAATGGGTGACAGAAATTACCAATGTTACTGTCAAAGAAATTATTTCTTCAGACTTCCAATGGGTAAGTCGAGAAGGGGATGTTTTAGTCCGTGTTTGTAGTCAAGAACATGGAGAATTTCTAGTGCTGAATGAAATGCAATTAAGGTATAATACAGAAATGCCACGCCGGATGCGTGCTTATGCTGCATTAGCAGAGGAAAAGTACAAAAAACCCGTTTATCCTGTATTAATAAATATCCTCCAACCAAGGACACCCACAGAAATAGTCAATTTTTACGAATCACAATTCCTAAATCTGAGAGCTTATCAAGATTATCGAGTTATTAACTTGTGGGAAGTAGAAGCACAAGGAGTTTTTCAACAACCTCTTCCTTCTCTACTTCCTTTTATTCCGATTCTCAAAGGTGGAGGAGAAGAAGCAACTGTGAGACAAGCATTGCAACTTTTACGGGAGGATGAAAAACTCTCAGAATTAGAAAATTTACTAGCATTTTTTGCTACATTTGTATTAGAAACAGAAATAGTACAACAAATAATGAGGTGGGATATGGCAGTATTACAGCAATCTCCTTGGTATCAACAAATCTTACAAGAGGGAGTAGAAATTGGAGAACAACGAGGGGAACAACGAGGTGAACAAAGAGGAATACTTTCTGGAATAGAAATCGGATTAGAATTAAAATTTGGCGAATCAGGAAAAGAGATATTTTCAGAGATTAATACTCTTGAAGATATTCAGGTTTTAGAAACAATTCTTGCCTCTCTCAAAACTGTGGAAACTATCGACCAATTACGGCAAATTTATCAGTCAGATTCTTAAACAATATCTTCTGAAAAAAGTCTAAATTTTCTTTGCTTCCCTACTTCCTTATTATTCTGATTCTTAAAATTGGTAAGGAAGAAGCAACTGTTAAAAATATCTTCTGAACAAAAGTGCGGATTTTATTGATTATTTGTCAATTAAACCCGCACTCCTAAAAATTTTATCAAAACCAAAATATGAATTACCTAGCCAAAATTACCAATAATTCCTGGATGGGAATATATCTAAAAATTCTTGCTTTTGTCTTTACCTACAGTGGATTAATTCATATTGCCAATATAGTAGGTTTCGGCGAACAACCCTGGTTAGAAACTCCTCGAACTTGGCAAATAGGAGATATAGTTTATGGAATACTTGATATTGTTGCTGCCATCGGTTTATGGCAGGGAAAAGCTTGGGGAATTATTTGCTTTTTAGTGGGAATTATTTCTCAATTTGTGATTTATACAGTTTTTATTGATTATTTTGCTTTTACCCAACAACAGCGAGAAACTATTCATGGTTTATTGGTAACAGAAGTAATTTTAGTTTCAGTATTTGTAGTTTTATTATGGTGGAGAAAGTAGTCATACCGTTTCACGGAAGTTAAAAGTCAAAATTCAAAATTCAAAAGTAAGATTTTGTAAGCTCAAAACTTTAATGCTACAGTAATTTCCGGAAATCATTTCACTTATGGGTTTTGAAACTATTTGTGACATATTTAAAGTAAATTGGTATCACAAAGCATTTTTATTAGAAATTAATATCTTGTGAAATTTGATCTATCTTCTGGTAATATATAAAATTGTGATTTAAAGTTTCTTGCACAAAGGATACACAAAAAAATGACTGAATCTCTAACCGGACGAATGTTACTTTCTCACAATTTTGAACTTTCAGAAAATACACTACCTGAATTAAACCGAGAGGAATTTGCTCAAGTATTTATCGATGGTTTAAGCAAATATCCAGAGCTTAAATGTCGGCAATTAAATCATCCCCATTGGATGGTAGAAATTTTATTTGAAACTCAGGTTTTTGCTCCGCATCAAGTTGGTGAAAAATGCGCTCAAGCATTAATAGAAAAACGGATAAATCAAAACAATGGCAAAGATTTAATTGTTGATGTATTGATTCTAGGAGGTTTGAAAAAAACTCCTCCATTAAGTGATTCTCCTGATACTCTCCAATCAGGAGAATGGGGTGTTGATGTTGTGGAAACTCATGCAGCAGAAACTTTTCTCAATACCCTCCAGTGGGATGAAAAAACAGCCGGTAAAACAATTGAAAATATTTTTAAAGTAGAAATGAAAAATATTCTTGTCTAATTTATTTATATCATGTCCGGTTAATTAATTATGATTAAGAGGAAAAGAAAATTTGAGGGCAGATTTTTCCCTATTGCCTATTGCCATCTATATTATAAGTATTAAACCGGAATGATATTATTATGAAACTTATTTTAGTAGCTCCTAACCCACTTTTGTCTAACGCTTTTCAAGAAAATTTCCATTATTTACCCAATCTGGAAATCATTAATAACTATTTTGAGGAAGTGCCAGAATATGACTGTTTAGTAAGTCCAGCTAATTCCTTTGGACTTATGGATGGTGGGATGGATGCCGCAATTATTAGATACTTTGGTGATTTTTTAATGACTTCAGTTCAGCAAAAAATTTTAGATGAATATCTGGGTGAACAACCTGTAGGTACATCCATGATAGTTGAAACAGGTCATCCTCAACATCCCTTTCTTGCCCATACCCCGACAATGCGGGTACCCATGTCTATTGCTGGCACTGATATTCCTTACGTCGCTATGTGGGCAATGTTGCTTGCAGTACGACGTCACAACCGCCAGCAAGAGCAACAAATTCAAACAGTTGTCTGTCCAGGATTGGGTACAGGAATAGGCAAAGTTTCCTATCAGGAGGCAGCGAGACAAATGGCTCTTGCTTATGACCATTTTGTTTATCCACCTAAATCAATCAATAATTTTATTGCTGCTGAAAGACAACTCCAAATTTGGGAAGAGGGAGATTTGAAAAAGGAAGAATAATATGATTTCCGGTTAAAATGTTAAACTTAACTATGCTAAATCACTACTTATAATATGATTGATATTGAAATCCCCACAGATAAAAATTATTAGAGATTAAGGAGTATAATAAATCCCTGAAATTCTACCTCCATAGAAAAGAGAATTTTTATGATGTCTAATTAATGATACTTAATATAATCCAAATAAAAAATATGACTAAAAAATTCAATCGACGTTCATTTATTGGGTATATTTCAGCAGCTTTAGCAACTAGCTTATTATTAAAAGCTTGTGCTGATTCTCCCTCCATAATGATTCTCACAGAAAATCCTGGTAATGATTCTACAAATTCCGGTAGTAGTTCTCAAAGTTTTAAAATTGCTATTGCTTTGCCTGGAGTTATTACCGATGGAGGATGGAATCAATCTGGTTATGAAGGAGGAAAAAAAGCAGCAGAAAAACTTAATGCTGAGATGATTTATGTAGAGAATATTGCTCAACCAGACCAAACAGAAACTCTGTCAGATTTTGCTAGAAAAGGTTACGATTTAGTCATTGGTCATGGCGGACAATTTGATGCTGCTATTCAACAAGTAGCTAGTCAATTTCCAGATACATTCTTTTTGGGAGTTAATGGTAATATTGCTGGGGAAAATTATGCTTCAGTTACAACAAATTATTTCCAAGTTGGTTATCTTGCTGGTGTGGTTGCTGGTTTGATGACTAAAACTAATAAAGTTGCTTATATTACGGGTTTATCTTTTAAGGGAACTAACTTACAAGGTAGGGCATTTGAGTTAGGAGCTAAGTCTGTAAATTCCAGTGTTGAAGTTGTGATTAGTTACACTGGAGATTTTAATGATATTGCTAAAGGAAAAGAAGCAGCTTTGGCTTTAATTTCTACAGGAGTTGATGTGATTTATCACTTATTAGATAATGCTGCTCCGGCAGTTTTACAAACGGCACAAGAAAAAGGAATTTATGCAGTGGGTAATACAACAGATCAATTAGATGTTGCGCCAAAAGCAGTATTGACGAGTGCAGTTCAGGATGTGGGAGGAGCGATCGCCTACGTTGCTAATTTAGTGAAAAATAATCAAGTTAAAGGAGAAAAATATATTTTAGGAATTGAAAATCCAGAAATTACTAAGTTAGGTCGTTTGAATGATGTTTTGCCAGAGAAAGTTAAGCAAAAATTAGAAGAAACTCAGCAACAAATGTTGGCTGGAGAATTGCTGTTTAAAGATTGTTCAGAAGGTGGTCAAGAAAAAGTTTGTATTCAATGAAGGAATAAGGTTTATTATAACTAATTTAGGACTTACGCAGAGACGCTATATCTAGCGTTCAAAACTATTGCACAATAGTTTTTGAACTCTATGCCTAGTACCTTTGCGTAAGTCCTGTAATTATCCGAAATCACAATGTAATACCCTGCTAGATATTACTGTAACCCTTGAGAAACAAAACCTGCCCAATAATAGGGATGTTTAAAATTTTCCCTTTTCCGGAGTTCAAACTGAGCTTTTCGTAATGCTTCCGGGCGAGTTTCTCCCTGGTTGCGGAACTGATAATATAACTGACAAAACTCAGCAGTGGATCTGTCTTCCACTGCCCATAATGTACTGACTACACTCTGAGCGCCTGCACTGAGGAAACCTGCTGCAATAGTTAGAATGTCATCGTTAAGTTTGTTGATAAAGGTGAGGTTAGTTTCACAACAGGAGAGGAAGACATCTGTTAATTCTGGTAAACGCCAGGTAAACACATCTCCAAGGGTGACTTCCCCATCAAATAATTTGAGTTTTGATTCTAGGGGGTTGATTAAGTCGGCACTAGCGTGATGACTGGAATGGAGAATTTGTACTTGTTTTGCGAGTTGGCGGTAGTTGTTGACTGTTGCTTCTTGGTATTTGAGGTGTAGGTTATTGGGTACTTGGAACATTTGAGCGAGGTTTTGACATTCGTACTCGCTACCTCTGAGGTCGCCTGTCGCATTTTCGACTATTCCCATTTTTGGTGAGTCGGTGGTTTTGTTGCGGTTGTCGCAATAGCTGAGTATTTGGCAACTGGGTACGACTCGCAAACGGAATTTGTCACTTAGATAGGTGGGTTGAGTTTCAGGTGTTTTTGGTTTGCCTGTTGGTGGGGTAGTTTTTTTGCCAGTGGGAATAGATAAGCGAGTGTCTGCAAATTCTCGGTAAAATCCCCCTCCCGTCCCCCTTTGAAAGGGGGAAGCCGGATCTAAATAGCTCCCCTTACCAAGGGAAACTGAATCCTCATAGCCCCCCTTACCAAGGGGGGTTGGGGGGATTTCTTCGTTTTTAACCGTTGTCGAACCCCCTTGCGTCCTCCTTTTTAAGGGGGAAGCCGTATCTAAATAGCCCCCCTTACCAAGGGAAACTGAATCCTCATAGCCCCCCTTACCAAGGGGGGTTGGGGGGATTTCTCCTCCAACTGTAGTTGGGGGAATATCTACAGGCAAAGCAGCAAACGGAATTTGATGCAGAAATAGATGTGGCACAATAATTAATTCTTTGATGTCAGTGAGATGTTGAGCAATAAGTTGATTGAGTTGTAAGCGTTGGGCGAGTTGTTGGAGAAATTCTCCCATGTTTTTGCGCCATTCTGCTCTATTTTCAACGTAAAGTTTTAGCCAGTTTTGACCTATCCAATTTTGCAACTTCTCAATACCCTGACCTTCGCAAGTAAAAAGTTGAATATCCTGCTGACGCACTATAAATATATGGGTATCATCATCAGTAGTGTAAAAACTAAGTATTGCTGTTTCCTTGTCCTTTATTAAGGCTTGCATCTGCTCAATACTCAAGGGATCTACCTGCAACTGTCCTGCCAATACTGGATCGGAGCTACGAATCTCTCGCCATACCTTTTGTCGTTTTGCTTCTATTTTTTCAATTTCTGCTAATCTCTGCTTTTCAACTTTCCCACTGTTGCGATGCTCAAACCGACTGTCCGTAATTGGTAGGGACGTTCCATGGAACGTCCCTACAGAATTGGAGCGATGGAGGTCAGACAGAAGTTTTTGTAGGTGATAATATTCCTCTAGCAGGTGTTGGGGTATTTCAGCATTTGGGTAGAGGTCTTTACTTGCCATTAATTCTGCAACCATCCGGGAACGGGAACGCTCGGCATATTCTACTGCTTTCTCGTATTGTTTGAGGTTGATGAAACATTGGATGATATTTTGGTAGACATCTATAGATTCTGCAAGGATTTGTTGGCGGCGATCGTCATCTTTTGACCAACTGCGACTGAGTTCGACTGCGGTTATGGCTTTTTCGTAGGCAGGGATGGCAGGTTTCCAGTTGCCTTCATTGAAGTGGAGGTTGCCTAAGTTGCGGGAAGTTGTGAGATGCTCAATAGGATTTGCATTAAGAGTACGAACTTCCAAAGCTTGTTCAAAAGCAGCAATAGCATTTTCTAGATTCTCTGCTTTGTTGTCGCCTATTGTTTCAGCATAGGCAGCGTAGGCAGTACCCAGATTATTTTGAGTCGTTGCCCAATCAATAGGGAAATATTGTTTGGTGTAAACCTCCAATGCTTGTTGATAAGCAGTAATAGCATTTTTCAGATTCTCTGACTTGTCTGTGGTTTTTTCACAGTAGGCATTCCCTAGATTATTTTGAGTTCTCGCCCAATTGTAGGGAAAATCTTGTTTGGTATGAACTGACAAAGCGAGTTGGAATTTAGTAATAGCAAGTTCAAGATTCTTGTTCCTGTCTCCTGTGATTCTAGTAGACAGGTAAACATTACCTAGATTATTTTGAGTAGTTGCCCAATCATGACGGAAAGTTTTTTCAGTAAAAACCTCTAATGATCGTTGATAGGCAGCAATAGCAGATTCTAGATTTTCTGATTTGTCTTTCTCGATTCTGTTACAGTAGGCGTTGCCTAAATTATTTTGAGTTGTTGCCCAATCATAGGGGAAGTCTTTTTCGGTATAAACGGATAAAGCTTTTTTCAAGGCATTAATAGCAGATTCAAGATTTTCTGCTTTATCTTCCTTGATTCTATTACCATAAGCAGCAGCCAAATTATTTTGAGTCATTGCCCAATAATAGGGGAAGTCTTTTTTGGTATAAATTTCTAATGCACTTTGGTGTGCAGTAATGGAATTTTCCATGTTCTTTAACCTATCCCCTTCGATTCTGCATCTGTAAGCACTTCCTAGATTGTTTTGAGTCATTGCCCAATTGTAAGGAAAATTTTGTTTGGTATGAACTGACAAAGCTAGCTCGAATGCAGCAATCGCATTTTCAAGATTCTGTTTAGTGTCTCCTTTAATTCTGTTAAGATAAGCACTACCCAAACCGTTTTGAGTTGTCGCCCACTGAGTAGGGTAATCTTTTTTAGTGAAAACCTCCAAGGATCTTTGGTAGGCAGCAATAGCAAGTTCAAGATTGTCTGCTCTGTCTTCCTTAATTCTTTCACTGTACGTATTGCCTAAATTAGATTGAGCTATTGCCCAAGGGTACGGGAAGTCTTCTTTAGTGTAAACTAATAAAGCTGATTGAAATGCAGCAATAGCAAGTTCAAGATTATTTGGTTTGTCTTCCTTGATTCTGAATAGGTAGGCATTACCCAGACTGTTTTGGTTCATTGCCCAATCATAGGGAAAATCTTTTTTGTTATGAACTGACAAAGCTAGTTTGTATCTCACAATAGCAAGTTCAAGATTCTCGGCCTTGTTTCCTTTAATTCTGTCTCTGTAGGCATTACCCAGACTATTTTGAGTTATTGCCCAATCGTAGGGAAAATCTTTTTCAGTACGAACTATCAGGACTACTTCATAACCTGTAATAGCAATTTCTATATTATTTGCTCTATTACCAAGAGGGAATTTCCTAACAAGATTACTGAGGTTGAAAATAATTCCTGCATTTATTTGTGCATCTTTAGGCTTTAGTTCTGAAAGATTTTCAGTTCCCCAACTTCGCAATATATCAGCAAAGTTCTCATCAAGTTTGTCTAGGTTAGCTCCCAAGAGTTGGTAGACTACTTCGGGGTTGCCTTTACTATTAGCAGTCGTCTGTAATACCTCGATCAGAAAATTAATTTGTTCATTCATTTTTCTTTATTCCTTTGATTAATTCAAATAACTAAAAACTAGACATGAATATCATTCTTGTCTAGCTCTCCAATCACAAAATTTGTACAGACTCAGTTTTAATTTCTGACAAATTGATTAGTCGAGCATCATTTGTAAATAACTTAGCATTCAATAACTGTGCTGTTGCTGCCACAATAGCATCAGGAAGTTTCAACCTGTAACTTTTCCGTAAAGCGATCGCTAAATCTTTAATCTGACTCTCAATACCAACTATTGTTATCTGAGCCAAAAAATTACGAATTTGTACTTCCTCAACCGGAGTCAAACTGGGATAAGACAGTAACTCTATTTCTGTAATTATAGAAATAAAATATCTAGTAACAACCTGTAGGGTGTGTTAGCGCTAGCGTAACGCACCATTCATCAACATAATGCTCGCTCCAGAGATGAGGTGCGTTACATTTCATTAACGCACCCTACAAATGTAATTTAGAACAATTAAATTTTCTATCACTACCATTCATCCCGAATTTGTTGTTGATATTCCAAAGGGTCTATACTGAGTTTTATTGTTCCTGCATACTCAGCCAAATCTACGTTTTGTTCTTCTACTTTCAACTCAGAAGCAGCCAATAACTTTTCAATTTCTTGCCAGTCTTCATAGTCAATCAAAACTGCTACAGGACGCATAGCTTCATCAGTAACTATTTTCTTCTTAAAATTCCGCATAATTTTCTCCTATCTATGGATAAATTCTTCAAATATATTATCCCACCACTTCAACTTGCTGAGAATAAACCCGCCAGTTGTTTTGCTTTTCCAACTCTTGCCATAACTCCTGCATTCTTTCGGGAGTCAAATCTGGTGCTACTTCTTCCTCGTTAGGTTTTAACCATGCTAAATTTAAAGGTTTTTCGAGAGCGATCGCCACAAATTTTTCCTTTCCAATTTCATTAAAAGTAAACCTACATTCCTCCTCATAAGCTAAACTTTCCTTTTGTGGCAAAAGCCTGATTTTTTCTAACTGATAATCAAGAGCGAATGCCCAAGAAGGACAAACAATACACCGACTTACAACTCCCTGATTTAATAATAAAAAATAACCTTCATATTCTGGCAAATCAATTAATACCCAATAAGGCTTTTCAACAGAAACTTTTAGAGTTTTTTTGGCTTTGACTTTAGGAATATTTAACCTCTCCACCATTGCCATTTCTGTATCATCTTGTAAATTAATCCAATCTAAATTATTTTTTGCCCGCTTTTCTAAACATGACCAAAAATTAGTTTCAACCCACCGAAGAAACTTATCATTCCACAACCATTTATAGGCAATTTTCCAAATCTCCTTTTGACCTGGTTCAGAATCTGTTAAACGTTGACAATTTTCCTCACCTATATCTGCCAAAATCTCCTGTGAATATTTCTCCTTTAAATCCTTCATACATTTCCTGATTCTTCTTTGAATATCTGTGATTAGACGACTTTTATCTATCATTAATTGATTAATTGTTTGATTTGGCAATTCATAGTTATCTCGACTAAAACGCAACCGAAATAAAACTTCATTATCAGTTTCCTGACCATTCTCTTTTTCAAATAATTCACCCGCAATATCACTGATGAATTTTTGTTCTAATTCTGTAGTAGTCATATTGTCTCCTTCTGAAAAACCTAACATTCAAATTATAACTATTTTTCTCTAACTGAACAACCATAATTAGAAAATTGTCATTTGCTGTAATTTGAGTGTATTTGCTGGTATTTCTGGTTATTTAATAGCTGAAATTTGTGATATCAATTTATTTACAATTCCAGAATATTAGAGATACAGTAAAAATAGTTAATTCAAAAGATTCAAACAAGATGAAACACTTACCCAAACCAAGAAAAAAACAATTTATCTGGGTGACATGGCTAGCAAAAGTATTAGCAGAAGAGAAAAAATGTATATACTCAATCCAACAACTAACTAATTATCAATTTCCCAAACAACCCAATAATTATGACTCCAGCGAACATGATGAAAAAGTAATTCAAAGAGCAATAACTCTCCAAGAACAAGGATTTACTGTCTACGTCGAACAGCAAAATTCATTCAAAGTTAATGGTAAAACTTATGACGTTTGTGTTTCTGGAAGACCTGATATTATTGCCGTAAAAGATGATTGGGTAATAGTTGAAGATATTAAAACAGGTAAGCGCAAAAATTCTCAGAAAATGCAGGTATTATTGTATATGTTGCTGTTACCTTTAGCATCAGAAACTAAAGATATTTGTCAAAAACAAATACCCCACGGACGATTAATATATCCAGATGGTGTAGTCGATATTCCTACTTGGCAAGTTGACGATAAATTTAGAAAACATCTGAGAGAAGCGATCGCTATTATTAGCAGTTCAAAATCTCTCAAACCAAAACCTAGTCCCTGGGAATGTCGTTATTGTTCACTTTCTCACGCACACTGTCAGGCAAAAATGGCAATATAGACAGGACTTATATCATGTCCGGTTGAATAATTATAATTATTCCTTGGGAAGGGGGGGACTGGAGGAGTGTAATTATTGATAGTTTTCTTTTGCTGCAATTAAAACCTCTAGATAGAGGCGATCGCTTAGTCTAAAATTGGCTTCCTGGATTAGATTATCAATTATCGGTCGAATTTCAGTCACCAACCCCCGTCGTTTGGCAACAAGAAGAATGCCCAATAACCCGGTAATATTTAGCCCTAGACGGACTGCTTCTTTGCGCCCCAGTTCGTCAATCAGCTTTAAGTTCTTGAGCAAGAGCTATTGCTTCAGAATCCCCTCGATCTAAAACGGAAAATTCTAAACAGGAATCAAACTTAGTAATATATACTGTTTGCACCCTGCCAGATTCCATAGTGAACTTTAACATAGCTTGCCTATCATTTAACTTGGCAATATTCCAATCAGCTTTAGCACAATTATTTCTGACAAAGTATTCAAAAGATTGTATGGCCATTTTCTCTTTGCTCCTAATTTATTTGTTCTAGTTAATTAACGTTCTGGAGCAAGGAAATTATGCTTTATCAAAAATTTTGTATAATATAGGATGGATAATTTATGTAGGATATTCTCGCACTACTGAAAACTAGAAGCTGAAAGCTAATAACTGATAACTGAAATGACATATTTACGTCTAGAAAATATAACAAAAAGCTTCGGAAATTTTCTCGCCAACGATAATATTAATATCTCCATTTCAGCAGGTTCCATTCATGCCATTCTTGGAGAAAATGGTGCTGGAAAAACCACCTTAATGAACATATTATCAGGATTATACCAACCAGATTCAGGTGAAATTTACCTAGAAGATAAACCGATAAAAATTTCCTCTCCCAGTAGAGCAATTAATTATGGTATTGGTATGATTCATCAACACTTTATGTTAGTACCACAATTAACAGCAACAGAAAATATTATCTTGGGAACTGGTGGAAATTTTCATCTAAATTTATCGGCAAAATCTGTAGAAATTAACGCTATGGCAAAAGCCTATAATTTAGAAATTCCAGCTAATGTTAAAATTGCAGATTTACCAATAGGTATTCAGCAACGAGTAGAAATTCTCAAAGTAATTTATCGCCAAGCCAGAATTTTAATTTTAGATGAACCAACTGCAGTCTTAACTCCAGTGGAGGTAAATTCTTTACTCAATATTTTGCGACAATTAGCAGCAACTAATCATACAATTATTTTTATTACTCATAAATTAGAAGAGGTAATTAATGTCTGTGACAGTATCACAGTTTTGCGCCGAGGTAAAGTTGTAGACACTCTCAAAACCGCAGCAACTAATACTCAAAAATTAGCCGAAATGATGGTAGGGAGAGAAGTAAATTTAATTCCCCAAAAAATCCCTGCTGAAAAAGGTAATATTGTTCTGGAAGTTAAAAATATAGAAGTAAAAAATGACCGAGGTTTATCTGCCGTGCGCAATCTATCTTTTCAACTACATAGTGGGGAAATTTTGGGAGTTGCAGGAGTAGATGGCAATGGTCAAAGAGAATTAGCTGATGCAATTAATGCTTTACGTTCTCTGGAAAAAGGAGAGATAAATTTTGCCGATAATTTAACAGATAAATTCAAAATAGGATATATTCCTGAAGACCGTCAGAAAATGGGGTTAATTCTTAATTTTAGTATTGCTCGGAATTTGATTTTGAAATTGTTTAAGTTTTTGCCTTTTTGCCGTTATGGTTTTTTACAGTCTAAGGTAATAAGTAATCAGGCAAAAAAAGCCATAGAAAAATTTGATATTCGTGCCAGTCATCCACAGTTAAAAGCAAGTCAACTTTCTGGTGGAAACCAACAAAAAATTATTCTAGCGCGGGAACTTTCTGGGGAACCAAAATTAATAGTCGCCATGCAACCTACCCGTGGTTTAGATATCGGTGCAACCGAATATGTACAAAAAGCTTTAC
This sequence comes from Dapis brunnea BLCC-M229, assembly GCF_050015995.1. Lineage (NCBI taxonomy): Bacteria > Bacillati > Cyanobacteriota > Cyanophyceae > Oscillatoriales > Microcoleaceae > Dapis > Dapis brunnea. The sequence goes on from NZ_JBNHEP010000216.1 coordinate 17,666, forward strand.
TTGCTCAAAAACAACAGGGAGCAGCTATTTTGTATATTTCCACAGAATTAGAAGAAATAATGGCAATGAGCGATCATATTGCCATAATATATGAAGGTCAGTTTGTGGATATTCTGGATGCGGGAACTGCTACAGTCGAGCAAGTGGGGTTATTAATGACATCCGGCGCCAAATAATTGATAGCGTAAGTTGGCAAGTGAAATACAACCAAACAAAAACCTAACCCCCCGACCCCCTTCCCTAATAGGGAAGGGGGAGTATCTCACCGACTTAACCCAACCTACATGAACTTTTGAACCTCAAACCTATCACCCAAAATCTACTAGCGCATCTAACTTTACAGTGCTTTTCAGATTGATGAACCACATCGCCATAATCGAAATCCTGTAGGGGCGATTCGCGAATCGCCCCTACTGTGGTCTACCGAAATGAAAACCGCTGTAAAATGTGGGTTAAGCTTCAGTATCCCGGAAGACATCTCCCCCGACTCCTCTCCTGCAAGGAGAGAGGATAATTTATCCCCCTTCCCTTGGAGGGAAGGGGGTTGGGGGGTTAGGTTTTACCCACAATTTTAGTCTAGACGCGCTACTACTATCTTCTTCAATCTTTCTGGAAAACCACAGATAAATTATTTGCTGGCATTTCCACCTTCTCCACAAACTTTAACCCCTCCTTTTCTGCTACCGCTAAAACATCTTCTAGGTTTCTCACCCCCCACTCAGAATTTTGCAGTCGCAAAGACTCATCAAATGCCATATTACTCGGCGCTGTATGTTCCCCTCCCAGTTTATACGGACCATACAAATATAGCACCCCATCTTCTGGTAACAAACGTCCCGCACCTGCCATTAATCCCAGACAACTAGACCAAGGAGAGATATGAATCATATTAATATTTACAATAGCTGCAATCTCAATACCTTCTTTTTCCACCGCCCACATTGACTCCCGCGCATCAATATTCAGGGGTGGATGCAAGTTATCTGACAGACTATGTTTTTGCCATGCTGCTATACTCTCGCGCAACATAGGGTTAGGGTCAGAAGGAAACCACTGGCGCGGTTGCAGACGGGGAGAAAAGAAAACAGCGTGTTCTCCTGTACCACTAGCAATTTCTAGAATATTGCCCGTTGTTGGCAAAACTCGCTGCAGGACTTCCAAAATAAATTCCCGGTTGCGTTCGGTTGCAGGAGCATATTGTCGAGCATCATTAAAAAAGTTCATTTCAGTTATTAGTTATTAGTTATCATATCAAATCTGGTAGCATCAGTGATATTGTAGGGGCGAATGGCCATTCGCTCTTACACATTGTATGACGATTAAAGGAATTATCTGATTCCGAACTAAACGGATTTGATATCAGTTAAGTATTTAAACTATATATCCAATTTTTGTCAAAGGCAATAGAAAACATAAAATTTCAATGATTTTTAGCTTGTCAGTTATCAGTTATCAGAAAAGCTGAGAGCTGACCGCTAATAGCTGTTTGCGTAGCATTCCGTAGGAAATGCTTACGAAAAATTATCCCACTGAAACAATAAAAAAAATCCGGTAGAACTTTTCCAAAATCCTCCTTTTTCTAAATAATTTAACAACAAATCACAAGTGGAAAAAAAACCACCAATACTTGAATATTTTCTCTGAAAAGCTAGATGACGTAACTCTAAAAGTAGGATTGGTAAACTTTCGTTTTTTCCCTTAATATAACCCAGCCAAAAAACTTTTTTATCTCTTTCCAATGCACTTTGTATTGCCAAACCAACTAAGCGATCGCTCTGTTTAATTCCCCACACCAAACCTCGCTCAATCAGATTTTTAAATAGTTCTACTTTCAGTTCTTGCCATTTAGCTCCTGGACCTATATAAAAACAATTATTTTCACCATAAAATTCACAGCTATTTACTAACTCCCAAGCCGAATTAAAATCTGAATTATTAAGCTGAGTAAATACCAAACCTGATGGAGATTCTACTGTAGAAATAGGTGTACTTCTGTGAGGAATATAATGACCAATAATGCTCCGATTTCTTCTTCCCATCATTCCTATCATAACCTTATCTTCAGACCGAACAATACAACGGGAAATTTTGACATTATTTTCCCGTAAAAACTGTTCTCTTTGTGAATTTAAAATTCTGGCTATACCCTGACCTCGGTAAGCGCGATCGACACGCAACCCTTCCCACCAAGCTTCCGAGTCTGACACCATAAATACTCGCGCTATCCCCACTGGTAGATCGTTAACTACAGCAACAAAAAGACGACCTTCAGGTTCAGCAAACCATTTATCCCAAACTAGATGAATATAGTCTGATTGATTTTCCCATGTATGTTGACAAAAAGCTAAAACGGGTTCCCGATCTTCAGCTCGTGCTAATCTAACTTGTACTTCTACCATTTAAGTTCTCTTTGGTTTTTCTTGCCAATTGCCTAGTCTAGTTTATATAATAAGTTTTGTCGAGTCTAATGTTCTCATTCAGAGGCCATTGTTGATAAAAATGGTAAATATATAACTGTAATTGAGTTAAGAGGTTTTTTAATCTAGGTTTATTGTACAATATTTTGAGTAATTATCAACATCAGTCCATGAAACCAGAAAACTCCAACCCAAAAATTGACTATGACGTAGCGATAGTCGGTGCAGGTCCAGTGGGATTAGCAACTGCCCTCGGTTTACGCCAACGTGGAATCGAAAATATTATCGTCCTCGACCAAACCCGTGCCTTTCGTAGAGTAGGTCAGAACATTATTGTTGCACCCAATGGTTTGAAAGCACTTAAATATCTTGATATCCAAGCTTATGAAAATATGAAAGAAACTTTTCACAAATCCAACAATTTACTACAAAAAGATCGACCAAAGCCAAAATGGACTGTCAGAAATGTGGATGGTGAAAAAATTTCTTTATTTTTTCTGGGATACGATGAAATTATTCAGAAATACGGAGACTTTGTAACATTTATGCATTGGTATGATTTACAGAGTAAACTGAGAACACTATTACCAAGCTATCTTGTGAAAGCCAATCATCGTTGTGTTAATGTAGTTGGCGAGCCAGAATTTAAATGTGTTCGGGCTGATTTTGTTTCTAATCTGGGGGCAAAACCTAACCCCTATTCCCACTGGGAAAATAAACAGGAAAAAGATAAAAATAGCACTGGGAGTTCTTCCCAATTTCTTGAATCAGAAATTACATCGATCCGTGCTAAACTATTGATTGCAGCAGATGGAATTAATTCTACCGTGCGTCAGATAATCTACAAGGAAACTCCATACTCTGCATACAGCAAACCAGAATATTCTGGTTTTTCTGGTATTTGCTGCGATGAAGTCAACGAGCTTCCAGAAGCTCTGTTACAACAAATTGAATCTCGGTTTTTTAATGGTGCATCAGGTGTAGTAATTTATAATGACTCAAACTGGGAAAATTCAGCAGAAAATCAAATTTCCAAAATGAAAATGGTTATATGGTCTCAAGCACCTGGTCAGTTTAAATATATAATTGATGCAGGTTTGGCTTTAGAGTTATTAGCAGGGAAGTCAGGAAAAGAGTTAATTGATACTATAGTTTTGGAGTTGAAAAAAGCTAACTTTCCAGAGATGATTCAGCAGTTTGTGGCTTTATCATCTCCAGAGCAGACAGTACAACGCCCTTTTTATATTCATCCTGTAACTGTTAATACTCAAGACAAGCTCAAGTGGAACATGGGGCGAGTTGTATTGGTGGGAGATGCTGCCCACGGAATGCCACCTCTTGCAGGTCAAGGTGCTAATCAAGGGTTTGAAGATGCTGCTGCGATCGCAACATTAATTGGTGAGATTAACAAGCAAAATCAGTGGGATGATATGAAAGCTATAGAAGCAGCTTTTAATAAATATCAATCTTTGCGTTGCCCAATTTTGGAGCGCGTTCAACAAGTAAGTTTAAGCATAATACCTCTTTCAGAAGGGGAGCAGCGGGAGTACGCTGAAAAACTCTACGGTCGTAATATTCCATAAATTATGGAAACATCGTTGTCTTAATGACTATTACAACTGTTGTAGAATATTTTGAGTAATTCAGGACTTACGCACCTAAACAAGAAACCGGGTTTATTCTCCTGATTATTATTGTTCAAACCACGAAATTTAGTTTATAAACCCGGTTTCTGCCTAAATCCTCTAATTATTAATATCAGTTTATGAAACCAGAAAACTCCAGTCCAAAAATTGACTATGATGTAGCGATCGTCGGTGCAGGTCCAGTGGGATTAGCAACTGCTCTAGGTCTAAGTCAACGTGGAATCGAAAATATTATTGTCCTCGACCAAACTCGTGCCTTTCGTAAAGTTGGTCAAACTGTCGATCTTTTACCAAATGGCTTGAAAGCACTCAAATATACACATACCCAAGCATACCAAAATATCAAAGAAACTGGTAATAAGCTCAATAACCCAACACAACGAAATCAGGAAACAAAGGCAGAAAAAAATCAACCTGCTCCAGAATGGACAACTAGAAATATCAATGGGCAAAAAATCAGTTCATTTTCCCTGGGATACGATGAATTTTTGCAGAAGTACGGGGAGGGTAGAGTATCAATATCTTGGTATGATTTACAAACTCAATTGAGGATACTGTTACCAGAGGAAGTTGTCAAAGCTAATCATCGTTGTGTAAATGTAGTTGCCGAACCAGAATTGAAATGTGTTCGAGCAGATTTCGTTTCTAATCAGGAAGTAGAAACTAACCCCTATGCTCACTGGGATGATAAACAAGACAAGAATAAAACCAGCACTGCAAGTTCCTCACAATTCCCTGAATCAGAAATCACATCTATCCGCGCTAAACTATTAATTGCAGCAGATGGAATTAATTCTACCGTGCGTCAGGTAATCTACAAACACACTCCATATAGTGTATCCACTCAATATGATGGGGTAGGGAATGATTATAACTGCCAAGAGCAACT
>NZ_JBNHEP010000217.1:0-10551 GCF_050015995.1 Dapis brunnea BLCC-M229
AAACTCATAAAAACCTCTCTCCAAACCTCTCTCCTGCGAGGAGAGAGGCTTATTTACCCCCATTCCCTTGTAGGGAAGGGGGGCAGGCGGGGTTAGGTTTGCGCGGATTCAAAGGAAGCAATCTCAAGGTTTTAGAAGCTGTTTGTAAACTCATAAAAACCTCTCTCCAAACCTCTCTCCTGCGAGGAGAGAGGCTTATTTACCCCCATTCCCTTGTAGGGAAGGGGGGCAGGCGGGGTTAGGTTTGCGCGGATTCAAAGGAAGCAATCTCAAGGTTTTAGAAGCTGTTTGTAAACTCATAAAAACCTCTCTCCAAACCTCTCTCCTGCGAGGAGAGAGGCTTATTTACCCCCATTCCCTTGTAGGGAAGGGGGGCAGGCGGGGTTAGGTTTGCGCGGATTCATCGGTTCTATGCAATACTTCTCAAACAACTTCTTAGAGATTGCTGCGCAAACCCTTTGGTCGCAATGACAACTTTTTAAATGGACTTGATATCATTCCTTACTTGAACAACCCAATTTCTTACTTTCGGATATTTCAGATAAGTATTACCGGTGGCAACACACTCTAATCCTTTCACTTGAGTCCAGATTGTATAGTTCAACTTTGCTCCACGAAAATTGACGCTTGTAAATTCAGAACCGCTGAAGTCAGCTTCGGTTAAATTTGCTTCCCCAAAGTTGGTACTATTTATACATCTTAAGGAAACGGCTATATCGCGAAATATAGAATATTGAGATTGAATTTTTTGAAGCTGAAAGGATTGCTGTTTTGTCTGAGCAATTTTGTTTTTTGTAAATATTAATATTAGCCACAAAACAAAAGATAAAGCAAATAATACTAAAACGAAAACGAAAGTAAAAGAATAACCACCAGAGTCTAAAATAGAATAAAAATAAAGTTCGCCATATTGAAGCCAGTCTATGAAAAACATGAAAATAGTTATTGAATTTGCTACTAAACAGGAGGTAAACAAAACAAACAATGTCAACCCCAAAAAATCTAAAAATTGGTAAATCCATTGCTTTTTAATTCTTTCTTTTAACCAATTCCTAAATTTGTGAATATCAAAAAATTGGACAGGCAATAAAAATATTAACCAGATGCTCAGAGTAGGAACAAAAAATGATAACCAATTATTTCTATTCCAATTCCAATATAAGAATTCTGGAGGAGAAATAAATACTAACATAGAGATTAAACTTGTTGGTAAGACAAGGTTAATAAAATACCACCAACCTAGCCATTTTGCCGACTGTTCAGACCTCAAAGATAAATTGGCAAAATTGTAGGTTAATAGAACCAATAGTGACAATAAACACACTATTATAATGAACGTAATTTTTTCTATAACTGTTTTTAAATCTTTATCAGATAAGTAACTTAGAAGATTTTGCCCGTAGCAAGAATAGCAATAAAATAAAATTGAAGAAACCCAAAATATCCATTTCAGCCTCCTGAATTTTTTAGCTTTTATAAGTTGCCACAACTTGAAAATAATAATTAACTCTAAGGTAATTACAAGTATCAAAATAATCAAGTCATAAATATTTGCTACAGAAGAAACTGAATAAACATAGGCTAAGAATAAAGCAAGTCCAGAAAGTCCTAGTCGGAAAAAAGCTTTGAAGATATTGCTATAAGTTTCTCTATTATTTACATCAAATAGAGTTGAGTAGGCTGCAAGTGATAAAAATAGCAAAGATATAACTGGCAGATTAAATGTTATTGAGCTGAAGATTAATAACCAGTTGTTTTCATTCACTAGGTTTAGTCGGTCTAGTTGGCCTAGTGGCTTTAGTAAGTCCAGTAGGTCGATAGATGAAAATGAAACAACCACACAACAAACAGACAAAAAGCTCAAGAGTATCAAAACAGGAAAATTCTGAAATAATTGTCCTAAATTTCTCCAAGACTTACTCATCCAAAACTGATAAAGCGGAGAAAGCAGAGAAACTGCCAATCCCCAAAACAATATATTCCCTAAGATTCCCGATACAGGCTGATTCAAAGTTTTCAGCCAAAAATCCAATATTCCTAATACCCAAAAAAACAGAGCAATATTGCCCTGACTGTTAGACAAGTGGATAAAATAACCGATAGGTACAAGGAGCGCTAATGAGAAAAAACTATTAGCATTTTCATTGATTAAATCTATTTCACCTTCCCTAGATAAAACCAATGAATAAATTGCCCAAATAGTCAGACCTGCTGCAAAAAGCAAGAAGGCGAAAAACCAGGTATATGTTGTACGATCGTTTTCACTCCCAGCTTTAATGTCATGTAATATAGCTTTTGCCAACCTGGCTTTTCTAAAATTTGTTCCTTTTAGATTGCATCCTGTAAAATTAGCTCTTCTTAGGTTGCAGCTACTAAAATTAGCTCCAGATAGCTTATATCCCGCAAAAGATTGACCTCTCAAGTCCAAATTGCTAAAATTTCGCTCCCCTTTTTTATATTCTTCAATTATTTCCTGAGCTGATTTTTTCTCTTGTTTCTTTTGTTTTAATGAATTGCCTGTTGTTTGACTCATCCTAAACCTTAAAGAAAGTATGATTTGGTGTTGCTAAACGAAATAATATCGTGCCCGTTTGAATAGTTATAATTAAAGCTTGTAGTAGGGCTTTAGCCCGAACTATAGATAGGGCTAAAGCCCTACTACAAACAAAAACTTTTTTATCACTTATTATCCGGATATCGTATAATTTTGCTACACCCTGAATGAAGTTTATAGACTTCAACTATCTATTATGATACCCATACATCAGCAGCAACGCCTATAATTTTAGCATATAGCAATCCTAAATGATTTGTTAAAAAATGTAGGGGTTTGCTCTCAAAACCCCCTTATATAAAAGATTACAACCTATTTATTGCTCTGCTGATTAACTCTCAAAGAGCAGACCGACACATATTCAATGGTGCGTTACGACGGATTGTTAAATGCCTTTTAAAGCTTAGATTATAGCCGTCTAACGTACCCTATATTATTACTTAACTTATTGAGGTTTAAATTTCCTTAAACGTAAAGCATTTGTCACCACGGAAACGGAACTAAATGCCATTGCTCCACCTGCAATAATTGGATTTAATAACCAACCAGTTAAAGGATACAAAATTCCTGCAGCAATAGGAATACCTAAAGTATTATAAATGAAGGCAAAAAACAGATTTTGACGAATATTTTTCATGGTGGCACGACTTAGTTTAATTGCGGTAATAATGCTAGTTAAATCTCCAGAAATTAACGTAATATCGCTAGCAGCGATCGCTACATCTGTACCTGTACCAATAGCTATTCCCACATCTGCTTGAGCTAATGCTGGAGCATCGTTAATTCCATCTCCTACCATCGCTACAATTTGATGGCTATCGCTTCTTTTTTTATTTTCTAATTGCAGATTTTTGACAGTTTCAGCTTTTTGGTCTGGCAGCACTTCAGCAAATATTCGACTAATACCAACTTCAGCAGCAATAGATTCTGCTGTTTGGCGATTATCTCCTGTTAACATTACAACTTCTATTCCCATTTTTTGTAATGTTTGAACTACGTTTTTTGAGGATGGTTTTAAAGTATCAGCAATGCCAAATATTCCTTCAATTTTACCGTCAATTGCTATCCAAGCAGTAGTCTTACCATCAGCTTCTAATTTATTTTGATGACTTTGCAAATTAGTAATATCAATTCCTAATTCATTCATCCAGCGAGAAGTACCAATTTGTACTAATCTATCTGAGACAATTCCTTGTACTCCCATGCCTGACATTGCCTCAAATTTTTCTGGTTCTGCTAAAGGAAATTCTACCCCTTGAGTTTGAGCATATTCAACAATTGCCTCTGCCAAAGGATGTTCCGATTTCCGTTCAACTGCTGCTGCTATTTTTAACAATTTAATTTCATTTTCATTGGCAGTTCCTTGAGTAGTTATATAGTTAGTAACTTTTGGTTTTCCTTGGGTAAGTGTGCCTGTTTTATCTAAGATAATTGCCTGAATTTTATGAGCAACTTCTAAACTATCTGCACCTTTAATTAATATCCCATTTTCTGCACCTTTTCCTGTTCCTACCATGACAGAAGTAGGAGTAGCTAATCCTAAAGCACAAGGACAAGCAATTATTAATACACTGACTGTTGTAATTAACGACATTGTTAAATTACCAGTTAGATTAATCCAAATAATAAAAGTAGCGATCGCTATCCCCATTACGACAGGTACAAACCAAGAAATTACTCGATCTGCTAATTTTTGAATTGGTGCTTTTGAACTTTGTGCCTGTTGAACTAATTTAATTATTTGGGCTAATACTGTATCTTTTCCCACTCTGGCAGCCTCAAATTTAAAACTACCAGTTTTATTAATTGTCGCGCCAATAACTTCATCCCCAGGCTGTTTTTCTATAGGCAAACTTTCACCAGTCACCATAGATTCATCCACTGTGGAATTACCTGATTTTATTACCCCATCTACAGGAATTTTTTCCCCAGGACGCACCACAACCAAATCCCGAATTTTTACTTGTTCAATGGGAATATCTATTTCTTTTTCCTCTCGAATAACTGTAGCAGTTTTTGCCTGCAAACCCATCAATTTTTGAATAGCTATTGAGGTTTGTTTCCGGGCGCGATGTTCGAGCAGTCTACCTAATAAAATTAGAGTAATAATTACGGCTGCTGCTTCATAATAAACATCTGAATTTAATCCTTGTCTGGTAAAAAAATCAGGAAAAAATGTGGGAAATAAAGAATATAAATAAGCTGCCCCCGTACCTAGAGCAACCAAAGTATTCATATCTACGGAACGATTTTTTAATCCTTTTCCAGCACCAATAAAAAATGATTTACCACACCAAAACATTACAGGTGTTGTTAAGACTAATTGTAGCCGGGAGTTATGTAACCACATTGGTATCCAGGGAATATTTAACCCGGTCATCATCGGCAACGAACCAATAATTAAAATTCCACTAATAATTCCGCCGACAACTACTTTATTTGTCATTTTTCGTTCTATTCGGCGATTTTCTCTGTCTTTTTTTGTCAGATTTATTGTTTCCTGAAGTGCTTTTGCTTCAAAGCCAATATTTGTTACAGATTGTTGAATTTTGTGTAAATTTGTTTTGTGGGAATTATACTTAACTGTTGCTTGTGCCATAGCAAAATTAACTTGACATTCTGCTACACCAGCTACATTTTCAATAGCTTTTTGAATTTTATTAGCACAGGCAGCACAACCCATACCTTTTAGCTCTAAGTATGTTATTTCCATAATTGCCTCCTGATGACTAGGGAGAGATATTAAAACTAATATCTCTATAATAAAGTCTCCAGTTAACTGGAGAGTCAAGTAGTTTATCCGGTCTTGTTCAAGAGAGACGAAGTTTGACATCATCCCGACTCCGAAACTAGGCTATGTAAAATTAAGATAAAGTAAAGAATTAAAGGATAATTTACCCTTGAAAAAATTATTGATGTTTTGCGTAAAAATCAACATCAAGTTATAGTGTTTTTCAAACTAATAAAGTAGATTTATTTTTCTTCTTCTCTGTTCCCTAAAAAAGATCCAATATCTCACAACTTAAATCATATTGCTATAAATAGTATAAAATGGTAATTGTGCCGATAAATTCACATCAATATCAACAATAAAAATGAACAATCAAACAGCTATTTCCTGTAATCATGTCAATAAAATTTATGCTAATGGTACTGTTGCCTTGCAAGACATGAACTTGACAATTAATGATGGTCAATTTGTAACTATTGTCGGACCTTCTGGTTGTGGAAAAAGCACAGTATTGCGATTAATAGCAGAATTAAGTGAAGTTACTTCAGGCAAAATTGAATCAAATATAAATAAGGATAAAAATGAGTTAGCTTTTGTATTTCAAGAACCAGCTTTAATGCCTTGGTCTCATGTTATTGATAATGTACATTTACCTCTAAAATTAACAGGAAAATCTCTCAGAGAATCTCGCATAATTGTCCAAGAAGCAATTAATTTAGTAGGATTAGATGGTTTTGAACGTTCTTATCCACGACAGTTATCGGGTGGAATGAAAATGCGGGTTTCTATTGCTAGGGCGTTGGTAACTCAGCCAAGAATTGTTTTAATGGATGAACCTTTTGGTGCTTTGGATGAAATGACTCGTAGTAAATTAAATAGCGATCTATTAGATGTGTGGCAAAAAAGAAATTGGACAGTAGTTTTTGTGACTCATAATATTTATGAAGCGGTGTATTTATCCCAAAGAATAATTGTTATGGCAGCCCGCCCTGGTAGAGTAGTAGCAGATGTTAAAATAGATGCGACTTATCCCCGTAATGAAGATTTCCGAATGTCGCAATTATGTAATGAATATTGTCGGGAAATTTCTGGTTATTTGGAAGTTGCAGTATTAGATTATTAAGGCAAAATTTTAGAGGGGCTAATACATAAATTTTTGCCGATTATCCTGCCTATATTATATAGAATCCGGTTATATAATATAGGCAGGATAATTCTATAATTACTTCAATATTCAATCCTCCCATCTCCCCATCTCCCCTAACCATATAATAAGTATTCAACCAGATTTGATATTTATAGATATCTTGGTAATATCTCCCATTTATAAAACTGTTAAAACATAATTAAAAAATCATCAAATCCCTACAAATAAACTGAAAGATAGACACGGGCTAGAAACCTATTCCACATATCCAGTAAACTTACCTCAAGGAGAGCGATCGCTTTGACTGGATCTGCTATACTGTTTGTATTGTGAAAAACTTTAATTTGAGAAATTTGTGACAATAAAAATATGAGATTTATTAGCCCTAAAATAGATTATGTCTTCAAAAAAGTTTTTGGCTCCGAAGAAAGTCAAGATATATTAATTAGCTTTCTCAATGCCATTATTTATGATGGAGAAAAAATCATTCAATCTTTAACCATTATTAATCCTTATAATACTGGGAAAGTGTTAACTTTAAAAGACACTTACTTGGATGTAAAAGCAGTCTTAGCTGATGGAAAAATTGTGGTAATTGAAATGCAAGTATCATCCATGACTGGTTTCGGGAAACGGGTAGTTTATAACATGGTGAAAGGATATGCTAATCAATTAAAAGTTTCTGATGATTATATTAGACTTAAACCAGTTATAGCTGTGACAATTACCGATTTCATTCTGTTTGAAAAACGCAAGAAAATTATTAATAAATTTGTGTTTAAAGAAGAAACGGAAAATTTTAAATGTTTGGATGAGGAATTACGATTAGTATTTGTGGAATTACCCAAATTCAATAAAAAACTATCAGAGTTAGAAAGTTTAGCAGATAAATGGATTTATTTCCTCAAAGAAGCTTCTAGTTTTGATGAGATTCCACCTTCATTAGGAGAAGTATCAGAGATAGAATTAGCTTTAAATTTAGCTAATCAAGCTGGTATGACTCCAGAAGAATTAGAAATAGCACAAAATCGGGCAATGGCATTGCAAGATGAAAGAGGAAAAATAACTTTTGCTAAAGAAGAAGGAAGAGAAGAAGGGAGACAAGAAGGAAAAGAAGAAGGGAGACAAGATGAGGCGATCGCCTTAATAATGCGTCTACTGAAAAAGCGTTTTGGGGAAATTGATACGGAAACAATTAGCAAAATTGAAAATTTGACTATTGAAGAGTTAGAAAATTTGGGGGAAGATTTCTTAGATTTCAATAGCATAACCGATCTAGAAAATTGGCTTAATATTTAAGCATTCACCATTCAGCTATTAGTTGGCGAGCAAGATGCTCGCACTGATAACTAATAACTGAAATGACAGGATTATTTTGTCTCCTGTTTTTTCAATTTCACAAACACATCATAATTAGTTGTGCGACTATTACTAACAATAGATGTCACACCAATAGACTCCATACCATCTACCCAAATTTTTTGATTGGCAGGTAACTGGGGAATAGAAAGATTTTGAGGATTGAATGTCCGACTAATATCAATGAAAAAATTACCATTAAATGATTCTGATTCTAGTGGTAGAGTTTCTTGTAAAATCACACTTTCCGCCATAGAATTTGTTGGTGCAGGCAATATTTGATTTTCCACAGACCCTCCCAAGGTGAAAAATGCCACATTCCCATTCAACCAACCACGAATTACAGTAAAACCACCAAAAGGTGAAGTCCACTTCACAACAGGTTTTCCGCTAGCAACAGCTTCACCTACCTCAAATTCTTTTTTCTTCATTATCTCATCTAATTTTTTCAGAGACTCCTCAGCAGCACGGCGATCGCTTGCTTTGACCATAAACACAAAACCTGCAGCAAATTTTTGTAACTGATCCTTATTTTTGGGAATAGGCAGCAAAGACAAAGAATATTCTCCTGCCATCCAGTCGATAAATTCCTTATCTAAATCCATACCAGTTCCATTCTTCACAGTTTGACGGAATGTATCTGGGTTAATGGGAGCGATGGGATTAGCTGCTGCACCCTTGACATAATCAGACCACATTCGCTGTAAGTTACTGCCAGATATCATCATCAAAGCATTTCCAGGTACTCGACTTAACATTTCCGTAGCTTTGTTTTCTACGGTAAACTTTTTCTGACTATTAGGTTTTAGCCAAGAAATTGCCTTTAAATCTATACCTTCGGGAACTAAACTTACGGTTGCTGCTACTCCCTGGTTATCCTCGAGTTGTTTGAGATTTTCCTCAGAAACAGGAGTCATAGATTTACTAGAAGTATAAGCAGCAGCAACAGGAACATTTACATATACCTGAGCAAAAGGTGCAGCATTTTCCAGTCTCTCCATCGCTGCCGTATAACCAGGAGCTTTTTCTAGAGAATTATCTCCTTTATATATATCGACCGCTCGGTTTATTGCCGTCTGGGAATTAGTAACTACCAAAAACTTTCTCCCCAATAGAGCAGCAGAAATATCTTGGTTAGGTACTCCTTCAGTTTCTGTAATTTCAATACCTCTATAGGTACGTTTAACTAATTTACCTTCTTTAGGAGAGCGCGGTTTGTCTAAAATTTGCTGTGCTTTCACTGGATCGGCGATCGGCAATACCACCATAGTTGCTTGTTCAGCGGGAGGGGGTGGTGGAGAGTCGGGAGTAGTTTGGTTAGAAGGTTCTAGAGTAGACTTGCGCAAAAAAGCGATCGCTACTTCCTTACCTACCCAAGGTTGAATATCTCGTTGATAATTATAGCCATAAGTAGTCAGGAAGCGATCGCGCAACTGCCCCAACAACTTTTGCAAAGCAGCTTTTGATTGAGGAGTGCCAAACTGTTGCAGATTTTCCCATTGAGTAGAGTCAGTAGAAAGATTTAAAGTCATCATTGCATCCTTGGGGACAACCTCGGCACCCACGGGCAAATTGTCTACTGTTTCTTCGGAAGAGATTAGGATGTAGCCAGCGACAGTGCCGACAATTATTAGGAAGGTTGCTCCTAGTAAGGTTAAAGGTAAGGTTTTATCTTGCTTTTTCATTCTTAAAAGTTAAATTAGAGATTAAAATACAAATTTGTAGGTTGGGTTGAGGAACCCGTTAGCGGAGCTTATCCGCAGGATAAACCCAACATTATCTATGTTTTTGTTGGGTGGCGCTGTTTGACAAAAGTAGGCAAAAAGCCTTTTGAGTAGGTTGGGTTGAGGAACCGGAAACCCAACATTATCCGTGTTTTTGTTGGGTGGCGCTGTCGCTTAACCCAACCTACAATATTGTACAGGCAAAAAGCCTTTTCGGTAGGTTGGGTTGAGGAACGAAACCCAACATTATCTATGTTTTTGTTGGGTGGCGTTGTTTGACAAAAGTAGGCAAAAAGCCTTTTGAGTAGGTTGGGTTGAGGAACGAAACCCAACATTTAATTTCTGACTTCGTATAATAGAGTAAGAATAATCAAAAAAATCTTACTTTTGAATTTTGAATTTTGAATTTTGAATTCTATGTGGAAGCCCTATCTAGAATCAATTTGCCAAGAATACGCCAAATGGTGGGAGGTTTATACTCTGACGGATGTGGCGGGAAAAAAGCGTCTTGAGCAACAGCAAAATATTTCCCCACTCTTGGATTTAGGTTTGATGGTACAAACTATTGAGTCGGAGGAAAAGCAGAGGGAACGTCCAGAAGAGAAAGTTGAACGGTTGACAGTTTTGGAGGGTTTGCGCAAATATGCCCCCAATCATGTTTTATTGGTGGGAAGACCAGGTTCGGGAAAATCTACTGCTTTGGCCAGATTGTTATTAGAAGAGGCAGATAAGGTTAGGTCTGGAGAAAATGGCCAAATTCCCATTCTCATAGAATTGCGCTACAGTCAAACTTCCGTACTTGAAAGAATCCAAAAGTTTATCCACAAACACCACCCCAATATAAATATAGATACAGCAACTCTAGAAACTTGGCTCCGTCAAGGTAAATTTTTGGGCGTTGCTGAACCAATCGATGAATCTTTCACGAACCACACTCCCCACACCTCCCACACCTCCCACACTCCCCACACTCCCCACACTCCCCACACTCCCCACACCCCCCACACCTCCCACACCTCCCACACTTCCCACACTT
>NZ_JBNHEP010000218.1:0-14504 GCF_050015995.1 Dapis brunnea BLCC-M229
TCTGTAAATGCTTTTAGATTTAATCAGCAAGCCCTAATGATCAATTATTAATTATGAACTATTAATTATTAATTATCAATGCCTTCTCTTGTCAATAACGCCCATCCTTTGACAATATTCAAAACCTGAAAATTCTCTAAGGTGAGATTGTTTAGAGTTGATGCTTCAACTAATAGATAGGGTTGAGGTATATTTTTCCATTGCTCTTGAATTTTTTGTGGCCCAACACGCTTAATTAGGCGATCGCTATAAAAATTTAAAGAGGGGCGGTCTCTAGTATCAAAAGAATAAATAATCTGACCGGGGGGTGTATTTTTCTGAATCATTTCTCCGACTGGTTTAACAGGATAGTCTTCTTCCAATTCCCATATCCAATGAGGGGAGTTAACAAACATTAGCAGTGAAAGATATGTTCCCCAAATTAAGATTGGCAAAAACTGATAGTTTTGTTGGTTTAATAGTAGAGTTGCCATTGTCATTGTTAAAGCAATAGCCACAGAAATTAACTGTAACTCTAAATTAGGTTTTGCTAAATTTGACTCACTTAGATAAAAAACACCACTAAAATAAAGACAAGCAACCCAAGCAATTAAAGCTAGTAGTGCAAATAAAGCTACTAATAAACGATGATAAACAGTGGGAATACCCCAGAGATGTTTTGCACTATCTCTCTGAGTTGGGAGATATCCATCGCTTGGAAACCAAAAGTATCCTAAATCTAATGGAAATTGATGCCAAATTTCTGTTAAACAACTACCCACTGCTAAAGCAAAAGCTGGATAAATAGGTAAGACATACCAGGGGAGTTTAGTATTCATTAATGAAATAGCTAATAAATAGACTCCACTCCAAACTAAAACTAATTTTCCCCAACTCAGATTACGATTTTTCCAACTTAAATATAATCCTGGCAACCAGAATAACTGCCACGGGAAACTATACTCAATAATTTCCAATAAATAATACCAAATAGGTCCATCGTGACTACCTACAGGTTGCCAAATACGTTTGAGAGATTGATGGAAAAAGTTGGCATGGAAAAATTCAACACCGTAATGGAAAAATTGAGCTGTGTACCATAGAAAAACTGGCAGCATACCAAGTAAGATACCACCCCAAAAATATTTACAACTTAATAGTCGGGGAGTATCCCACAAGAGAAAGAAAAAAGCGATCGCTCCTAAAAGTAATCCTAAAATAATTCCTTTGTTGAGGGAAACTAAACCAAAACTAATACCGATGGCGAGAGAATAGCGGAGGTTGTGGCGCGACCGTAATAAACACCAAATCATTAATAGAAAAAAACAAACTACTGCTCCATCTAACATTGCTAAACGTCCATGTCGCACTACTGGCAACAAAGTTAAGTAAACTAAAGCAGTAAAAATTGCCGGGGTGCGTGGGCGAAATAATTCTCGACTAACGCAATAAATTAAGGGTACGGAAAATGCGGTTAATAAAGCGGGAGATAAACGTGCAGTTAATTCACTGACTCCTGCAATACTATAGACAAAAGCGATCGACCAATGTATTAATGGTGGTTTATTAAAATAGGGGGTATTGTTAATAGTAGGATAAAGCCAATTCCACTTTTCTCGGCTAATTTCTCTAGCTACTTGGGCAACTATTCCTTCATCCCAATCTCGTAAAGGTAATGTTCCTAAATTAGCAGAAAAAAGTAGCACTGCTGCTAATAGTAAACTTAGTATTAGCAGTAAATCTATATGGGAATATAAATTTTTCTTGGTCAATATTTTGTTAAGCATCTAAATTATCTTAAAAACCAATTTTTATATTTAAAAACGTTACTGAATTAGCTCTTAATACCAATTTTATAAATGTTTTTTACAAATAGATAGGGAATTTTTTAGGGGTCAGGAGTAATAATGAATAGCTTTGATGCTATTTCTTATTTTATAACTTATCTTTTTAGTCTAATAGACATTTCCGGTGAATTATTTTTATTGCTCTTATTATTCGTAACATTTTTTTTTACTGGTATTAATACCAGGACTTAGGCAAACTCGTAGATAATACGCTATCTGTAGGGGGCAAATGCCATTTGCCCCCTACTATACGATTTCACAGAATTCAGAATGGGCGAATTCTGAATTCTGAAGTTAGATTGGATAGGCTAAAAACTTTGAGAAGAGAAAGGTTTGAGGCAATTATTTGACATTTAAAGTTTGAAACTATTTGTGACATCTTTAAAGTGAATTGGTATAGATATGGCGGTTCTGCGTAAGTCCTGAATACTTAAGAATTAAATTGTTGAATACAGCGGTTTTTTTATGGGTAGAACATAGTAGGGGCGATTCACGTTTCCAGAGCATTCCGTAGGAAATCGCCCCTACAAGGTTTTGATTGTGAAATGAGGTCATCTATCTGAAAAGTAATTTTATTAATTGATAATGGATAATGGATTGTTACCTCTTTAACAATTGATAATGAACAATGGATAATTAGTTTTGACCATAATTATCAATTATCAATTATCGATTATTAGACATCTCCAAAAATAAAAAATAAAATCAATTATTATCGATAAATTATCAATTCTTTTTCCCTGTTCCCTGTTCCCTGTTCCCTGTTCCCTATTCCCTTTTTTCTGGAGATGTCTATTAGGAAAGGCTTTAAATCTAGGTTCGATTAATTATTAATTATTAGGAGAGGCAATAAAGCTGGATTGATTAATTATCAATTATCAATTATCCATTATCCATTATCCATTGGTAAATATAGCATTATTTTCGGGAATTGGTATTATATCGCCTATTATTTATGGCTATTCAACTAGACATGATATGATACTAAATTAAGTTATTATACTCTAAAAAGCTCATCCTTGGAATTTTGTACATATAATCTTAGTAAAGTGGATTTGCTATGATATAAAATCCTGGTGTTATCTATAGAGTTTAAGGGTAAAATTTATGGTAAATTTCAGCCAAAAAATTAATCATCTATTTCGCGAAGCTCAAGACATTATTTTACAGGAATTACGACAACCTATTGACCGAGTTGCTATTAGTTTAATTATCGCTTTAAGTTTGTTAATTTGCCTATTATTTTTAGGTGGAGGCAATACCGCTCCAAAAGTTAGAGATTTTAGCTGGCAAAATAAAAATATAGGAGCTGAAGATACAGCTTTTATCCTAAATTTTAATCGACCAATGAATCATTCTACTGTTGAAAAAAACTTAAAAATTGAACCACCTTTACCAGGAAAAGTGAGTTGGGCAGGTCGGAGAATGGCTTATACAATTTTACAACCTGCTCCCTATGGTAATCAATATACAGTCAAATTATCCGGCGCCAAAGAAAGGTTTTATGGACTAGAGCAAGGGGAGATAATGCAGCCTTTTCAAGGTTCATTTCAAAGTCGCGATCGCGCATTTGCTTATATAGGTTTTCAAGGTGAAGAAAAAGGTAGGTTAGTATTAATTAATTTGACTAAAGAGCAGCAGCCAGTATTGCTCACTCCTCAAAATATAGAAGTATTAGATTTTAAGTTTTTTCCGGAGGGAAAAAAGATTTTATTTTCAGGAGTTGAAAAGCAAAATGAAGTTCCAAGTCTTTTAGAACAAAAAATATATACTGTGACAACTGGTATTAATTCTGAATCCCCTAGAGAAAAACGAGATTCTACAGAAGCTCTAGGTAAAATTGAAAAAGTTCTCGATAATTCAGAATACCAAAATTTGAAATTTGACTTATCTCCTGATGGTAAAATAATTATAATTCAACGAGTAAATAGAAAAGATGTATTGGATGCAGGTCCCTGGGTATTAGAATTAGGAAAAGAAGCAAGACCCCTAATAAATAAGGATGGAATAATTCAAAAAGGTGGAGACTTTTTAATTACGCCAGATAGCAAGAGTTTAGTAATTTTACAAGGAAAAGGAACTTCTATTTTGCCAATAAATCCAGAAACAGATTCAGGAGATTTAATATTTTTACCAAAGTTTGGAACGGTATTAAGTTTTGCTGACGATGGTTCGATGGCAACAATGGTAAAATATAATCAAGATGGCACAAGGTCTCTATATATTGTGACTAATCAAGGTGAGGAGAGAGAGATATTACGGACTCGTCCTTATGGCAATATTCTTAGTGCAGAATTTGACCAGAATAAAACTATTTTATATTGCTTATTAACCCAAGTCGTAGAAAGTACAGAAGCATATCAAGAAAAACCTTATATTGCAGCATTTGATATTAAAAGAAATTTTTTAAGACCCTTAGTTATTTTGCCAAACCAACGGGAAGTTAATCTGGATTTATCACCAGATGGTTTAGCATTATTATTTGACCAAATGGTGACCCTATCAAATAAAGAGGAAGAAGAAGAAAATACCAAAAAAAACAGAAAAATTAGTCGTCTATGGATGTTACCTTTAGACTCGAAAATGCCAGAAGATGATTCTCTATGGAAACTGCAACCAGAAGAACTACCTCTAACTGGTTTTAATCCTAAGTGGGCACCTTAAGCTATTTTTTTCAGATTTTTTCCCAAAGATAAAATCCATCCCTACTAAGTCATTTCAGTTATCAGTTATTCCAAGGGTGAAAAAAGAATGCTTAACTTAGGTGAAACTTCAATATATTAAGTAAGGAATGAGAAAAAAATAAAGCCGGAGAAAATTAATTACGCTCAAGAGGTCTGCGAGGTATAAACCAGAAATTTCCGGTCTTATTTAATTTACGTTGCTAATTAACACAGGCTGAATAAGCTTTTTGATAATTATGAGCTAGGAGGATCTTAATTATTCTTATGTTTACTTCTCCCCCATTCTCTTATACCAATTCCTAAAAGCATTGCTATACTTATGTCACACTTCAGTTATTAAGTAATTAAAACATGGAAAATCACTTTTTTGCTCTTTATTAGCCAAGTTAATGTTTATTATTCTTATGTCTACCGAAAAAATAAGCTTTAAAGCCTCTCCTTTCCAGGAGAAAAAAGCGGTGGAGGGATGGCGAGGTTTCCCTCTGAATGCAGAGCCGCTCCGAAGTGCGCCATATCCAATCTCCCCTTGATCAGAAAAAAATTCCTTTTAACCAATCCTATCTGTTTTAAGAAGAGGTAATAATTAATAATTAATAATTAATTATTACCGAATAATTAAGGTTTAAAGCCTCTCACTCGCCGTGGAGAAACAAGAAAAAATTTTCACGCTCCGTGTCAATCCAATCCGTTTTAGGGAGAGGTAATTATCCATTATCCATTAATGAACTCTTCCCCACACTTCCCCACCCCATCAGATATAGCATTCTTTTTGAGAAATGGTATTACTCCCCTACTTCCCCGCAATGCGAAAACGTAGCAAATATTTATTAAATTGGTATTAGCCTCCTGGGTCGTAACTGCGTTTTTTCCTTTATGAGACCTAATTTTTTGGTAAATTTATCTCTTATTTTTAATATGAAAGTTAACTTGTATTCCTGAACTTAACTCACCTAAATAAGTAAGCAACCCATAGATAAAAACCACACATCCCATCATTTCCATTACTTCTTCTATTGTGGCTAACATTGCGTAAACTAAATTTTGCTGACCATCAATTCCATCATAGTAACTGCCGACCATTTCCATACCCAATGCACCACCCACATATAAACTAATAGCAATGAGGAAATATCGTTTTAACTGCTTTGGTAAATACAAGATAAATTTCCAATATTTCCAGATAAAAATAGCAACTAAAATTGTTCCTGGAATTACCCATACAGAATGCCAGAAACTAGGAAGATTTAAAGCATCTGCTAAGTCATCAATAATCAAAATTTCATGGATACTAGCTATTTCATCAAATGCTAATATAAAAAAGATAATTGAGAGAGTTCGCCACTGTCGCCACCAACGGTCAGACTCTGATTTTTTGATAGAAAAAATGCCACGAATAATTAATCCACAAGATACTAACATTAAACCTGAATACCAAGTGGGAATATTCATTTCTCGGTCAAGGTTAAATATTCTTGTCCAGGGTTCGCGGTAATCAAAAACGTATTTACCTATCTGAATAGCGATGCTGCATATAGTTAAGAATATTACGGCAAAGGTTAAATATTTAGCGACATTAAAAGGAGAAATTGTGATTTGAAATTTCATTAGAAATCTCCGAAAAAGATATAGACTTTTTGCATATAGTAGGGAACAGGGAACAGGGAACAGGGAAGATTAATTTAGGAAAAAGGTACGAAAAATGATTTTTTGAGGAACTTTGACAACTCTAGCTGATGCTAAATAAAGAGCAAGTTGATTTTCTGGAAATGTCTATTGAATAAAACCTGAATTATACCAATTTCATAAAATATTGCTACAGTGGCTCCGTTCTTAGGACTCAGGAGGTAAGAATTTATAATATTTATTTTTTCTGAGAGTAAAAATGTTCCATAATTTACTAAAAATAGTTTGATAATTATAGTAACAGGACTTATATCATGTGCCCCCTCCGGGGGAGCTACGAATTGCGGATAATCACTTATAATAAATTTTTTGTTTGTAGTATAGCTCTCAGCCCGAACTGTAGATAGGGCTGAGAGCTATACTACGAGCTTTAATTATAATAACTATTTAACCGAATATTAAATTATCAATTTAATCTAATTTTAGATAGCACAAAAGTGCATAAATAAATACAACAACTCCTAACATCTCAAAAAATTCTTCAATTGTTACCAATATTTCATAAACAAACATCTCACTATCATATAAATAAGAGTAATATCCATTAATCATTTCCATGCCAATTGCACCTCCAACATAAAATATACCAGATAGAAAAAATAGATATTTTATTTTTGGAGGTAGAGCCTGAACAAATTTCCAATAAATCAATGTAACAGCAATAACTAATATTAATCCTGGAATTACCCAAGTGTAATAAAATATTCCCCTGGCATTCAGCAGTTTTCTTAGAGGATGAATTAGCTGTTCGTGCAAACTAATTGTTTCATCAAGTGCCAGGTAGAAAAATATGACAGACAAGCCTATCCACTTGCCAGTATATTTATCTTGGTTTTGCAATTTTTTACGGGAAATTAACACCAGAAGAACTGAGGAAAAAATTAAATTAAAAGAAGAAAATAATGAAGGAATAGTATATTCTCCATCTACGTTTAGTTTATCAATTAGTTCTTGAGAATCATGCTGGATATAATATTCAAAAAACTGTCCTATAATACTCGTTATACTCAAGCCAATAATAATACATATTAAAAATTTAATAACCTGTTTTGGAGATAAATCAATCATCTGAAATAACAAAAAAATAAGGTGTTATATCAAATCCGTTTGGCAACGGAAGTGTTATAAGAAACCGGGTTTGTTGGAGGTAGATTTGATACAGCGGAGCATTTAAAACAAACCCGTTTTCTACGCTTTTTTATACCGATATAGCATTTCTCAAATTGGTGAAATACACAAATTTTCGATTTTAGGCAACAGCGAATAGGGAATAAGGAATAGAAAAAAATACTGTACCTCATTAATATGAGAACTGCTATACTACCGGATTTGATATTATATCATGTCCGCATAATCAATGATCAAAAAGTTTTGGTTTGTAGTAAGGCTTCAGCCCTAAGTCATAGATAGGGCTGAGAGCTATACTACAAACTTTAATTATAAGTATTAAACCAGAAATTATATTAGATGATAAATATTCAGCTAAATACTTACGTCAAAATTCAAAAGCTAAAAGTAAGATTTGATAGACTAAAAATTATGACATGAACAAAATTAACGACAATTATACAACCTATAACGATAACCATTAACTTTGGGTTGGGAACCAGAATATTTTCGGCAATTAAAAGTTTCTAAATCACTTTTTTCTACCTTTAAATTAACTCCCCATAAATCAACTGGTCGTGATGTTTGAGAGAGAAATTTAGCTAAGGCTGAATCAGGAGTTAATTTTTGATTTTGTTGTCTTTTAACTAATAAAAATTGAGGTTGAAAAAAATCAGCGCTCTTAGTTTTAGATTCTTGGCGTTTAAACTCCAGACCAAGTGCAATTAAAGCACGAATTTCTGCATGAGTTTGATAAGTTGTCGCAACTAAAGGCGAGGATTTAGATTGTGTTTTAATCGCCTCAACCAGAAGGTCTGCACGTCGCGATCTTTGATACCCATAGTTGTTAACTACCGTTAAGCTACCGCATAAACCCATTAATAAAACTACAATTACAACTCTTTTATTAATCTGTTTTAAATTAGAAACAATTAGACTTGTGGCAGAAGTAATAATCAAATCTTTTTTTGTTGCTCCTCCATCTTTTATTTTCCCTATCTCTTTTTCAAAAAAAATATTTTCCACCTCTGTCTGATTTTCCGAATTATGCCAACATTTCGCCAATATTGCAGCTAATAAAATAATGACAACAGGAAAATAAACAAAGTGATAGCGAGCAGCAAGAGATAAATCTCTACCCATAACGTAAATAATCAGCAAAAATAAAGCGATCGCTCCGACAAAAAAACTGACAAACACCTGAAAAGACAAACGGTTATCAATAGCATTCATCTGTGCTTTCGCACCTTGCCATAAATTAGGAGCAACCCAAACTAAAGCAATTAAAAGTGTGACTCCAGATAAGATAGTTACAAACAAACTTGTTCCTTCAATGGGCAAAAGCCAGACCATTGTTAATATCCAAGCTAATAAACGAGGGATAGGATACCAAATTTCATCAAGATCGAAGCTAGTTGAAATCCACTCAGTAAGTTGATTATTAGCAACACCCACGACTATAGGCAACCAAACCAAACAACCAACAAACGTTCCCAACGCAACCAGATAAATTCGCCACCAATAACTTTGAAATCGGTTTTGTATATCTCTCAACCAAAAACCACCAATAACTAATCCTTCTATAGCTAACACCAAGATAAAAATATAATGAGTGGCAATTCCTAAACTATTGATGGCAACCCAAAGACATCCTAACCAAATTGGAAATATCCTGCGTTTTTGGAGATAGGGTATTATTGCTATCAAACAAGTTATAGAAGCAATAATCCATAAAATAGTCAGGGTGTGATGGCGAGATTCTTGGGCGAGGTAAATACCATAAGGAGAAATCGCCATTAATGCTGCTGCTATATGACCTACTAATGGAGAAAATGTCAAGCAACCCAAGCCAAAAATTGCGGGAATAGCAGCCACTCCGAAAATAGCACTGAGCGATCGCCCGACCCAGAGAGAAACTATTTCTCCATCAGTGCTGAATAAGTTAAACCACAAATGATTTAGTACAAAATAAAGGGGAGGATGGGTATCCTCACTGAGTAGCTGATGAATTACATCGTTGGGAGTATAAGTTGATTCAAATTGCAAGGGTGAGAGTAATTGATTAAGGGTTATAACTCGATCTAAAGGTAGGTCAAAAAAGCTATGCCCCAAGCTATAGCCTAATGTAGCAATTTCGATTGATGAGGCAGATTTTTCAGCTAAGTTTGTGCTGCGGAGTATAATGCCTATTATGAGCCAGCATAATAATATTATTAGGTGAAACCATTGATTTTTAAATAGTAGTTTAATGTTGTTTTTTTTCATCTAGATCGGTTAAATATTGTTAACAGTTAATTCGCCATAATTATATTAGATATTACTAAGATATTTGATTCTATTTGTCAAAATTTCTAGCAATCATATTTCAGTTGTAAGATTTTAGTAATAATTAGGAGTCAGGAATCAGGAGTCAGAATATAAAAGGATTTTGATCGATTTTAATTGTTCTTAAATATCTATCAAAATCATTCCTAATTGCTATAACAGCTATTTATTGTAGAAATTATTTGTTTTTCCTGGCCTGTTTTCTACTTATATCAACAACAAAATAGTTTGACTAACTCTGTTTATAGAGTATCAAAAGTCGCAGCCCCGAGGTAACTCGTGGCACTTAATATTATGTCCAGTTGAATAGTTATAATTAAAGCTTGTAGTTGGGCTTTAGCCCCAAGCATAGATAGGGCTAAAGCTCTACTACAAACAAAAACTTTTTTATCACTGATTATCCGGACATGATATAACAGTACCTCCGCCTGAAGCTCTATGCTTGAAATACGGAATTTTCTTTTTTATCCCCTTGAAAGAGGAGGCTTGAAAGCTTATTTCTTGGTCAGTGAAAGTTTGTTGGTAAACTCAAGCATAGTACAGTTGATATAGCAATTCCCAAAAAGCGTGAGATACAAAATTCCCTGGTTTTAGGGAACACTTAACTGGGAATAGGGAGTAGTAATTCTGGTTCCGTAGGAATAAATAAAGAAGAAAAACAACTCTACCTCATTAGCTTGGGAAACGCTATATAAAATCTGCTTAATTCGGTATAAAAAAATGTTCCATAAAAAACCATTGCCAAATCTTTGTTTGTCTCCCCATCTCCCCACCCTCCCCACCCTCCCCACACTCTTTATCTAATAGACATCTCCGATATCAAAAATTAAATCAATTATCTCGTATAAATTATCAATTCTTTCTCCGTGCTCCCTGCTTCCTGCTCCCTCTTTTTCGGAGAGGTCTAACTAAACCAATACTACCGGATTTGATATGACTCCCTTTACTGATTTTTTCATGGTTATAAAGATATCTCATGGCCAAACATAGGACATTCCATCATAATTGAAACTTCCCAGGGGAGAATGCTTGTATAACCTTTGATGCACAAACAACCTATAATTTTGGTAATTTAGAATCAAATTGTTTTTAGTCACCAATCAAATTAACATGAACTTACCTATAATTTTAGATATTATTATTGGTTTAATCTTTATTTACCTTAGTTTCAGTTTACTAGCCAGTCAAATTCAAGCAATTATAACAATAATTTTGCAATGGCGAGCTATTCACTTAAAAAAATCAATTGAAGAGTTAATTGCTGGCGGACTTCATATTAACAACTATAGTTCCCAATCAAATCCACAATTAGACAAAATACAAAAGCTAACCAATTCTTTATATCAAAATCAATTAATCAAAAATCTTAACTACAGTGGTGGCAAAGGTCCAATAGAGAGAGGATTTCGGAAAATTGTTGAAAGTATTGGTAGTTTAATTCAAATGATAACTGGAATTGAAAATATTTTTGGTACAGAAAAAACTGCTCCTTCTCATATTCCATCAAATGCTTTTGCTGCTAGTTTGATTGATACTTTACAAATCCAAGAATCAATGAAAACAATTAGTGAGTATAAACTAGAAGATTTTCTGAATAAAACCTTGGTCAAAATCAAGAAAATTTTATATGAATTGAATCTAGAAGACCCTAGAATAAAACCGATAATTAAAGATGAATATAAGAATTTATTGCAAGAATTTCATCAAATTTCTCATAACTATAAAAATAATTTAGCAAGTTTAAATTTGACCTTAGATCGAGTATTAGATAGACTAAATTTATATACAAAAAACACTGTAAAATCTTTGCCAGCAATAGCCCATTCTGAATTTAGTAGGAAAATGATTTTACTGAGGCGAGTATTAGTAAATCCCCAGGAAAAACAAGTCTTGATTGCTGATATGGAGCCAAGTTTTTCTAATCTATTAAAGTTCTGGGGGAAGCTGCTAGAAATGGGAGAATCTGTAGAAGCAGAGTTGGAAGGTAAAAAAGGAAGGATATATAAAAAAGTCAAGGAGATGGTTGATTTACTGCCTGAATCTTTGCAAAAAAGTTTATATATTTTAGCAAAACAAGCGACTACAAAAATTCGAGAAACAGGTGATGCTTTTCATCAATTTCAGAAAGAAATTGAGCAATGGTTTGATAATGGCATGGAAAGAGCTGCTGGTGTTTACAAACGTAATGCTAAAGGTGTTGCTTTTTTGATTGGTTTTGCTATCGCTATGGCTGCTAATGTTGATACATTGTATATAATGGATAATTTATCAAAAGATTCTTTGCTGCGAGCAACTATTAGTAGTTATTCTGAGGAGTTAGTCAATCAAGCTAATGATAACCTAAATGAGGAAGAACTACAAAGGGTTCAAGGTCAGGTAAATCAAGCTTTAGATAGGTTAGAACTTCCTATTGGTTGGGGTCAACAGAGAAACTCTGGCACAAATGAAAATAAACTATCTATTTATTTAGCAGGATTGAAAAAATTATTTGGTTGGATAGTTAGTGGAATTGCAATATCTATGGGAGCTGATTTTTGGTTTAATTTATTGAAAAAGATTTTTGAGATGAAAAAATAGGTGTTATTTAAGCATTCAGCGGTCAGCTATTAGCTATCAGCTTAGGAGTCATTCCTCAGGAGTCAGAATGAATGGCTTCAATTAGCTTTCACGCTTGGTATAACTTCAATATTTAATCTCCCCTACTCCCGTAGGGGCGATTCGTGAATCGCCCCTACTCCCTACTCCCTAATCCCTGACTAAAAAATAAAAATAACTTGTAAATGCCAACTTGTATCTTGACGAATAAGTTCAATTTTGGTGATAAATTCCCGCAAGTAAAATCTGCGTTCTGATTCAGATAAATCCCACCAAAATTCTGGTATAGAAACTGCTTTTGCTGTCTCTAATAAATTGACTGGTGGTAGTTGATTAAGTTGCCTTTCCAATTGAGAAATTTCTGTTTTTAATTTGTAAGTACGGAGTTCGGCAGTTTCTTGGTCAAAAATGCCATTAGTTATCAAATTTGGTAGCTGGGAAAGAATCTCTTGTTTCTCAGAAATATTCTGTTTCATCTTACCCTTAATTCCATTCATATTTGGCATTTCTAAAGCAGCGACCGCAAGGGGTAAATCTTGACAAATTATTTCTATGGTTTGCTCTAAAATTTTTTGATAAGCTAAAGCTTTACATTTTCGTTTGCGGGGGCAACTTTTAGGCCGCAAATAAAGATATTCTTTGTCTTTCCGAAATGTGGTGACTCTTGCCGTAATCATTGGAGACTCACATTCTGTGCAGATAACTAAACCTGCCAGAGAATGGGGAGCGCTGGCAGTGCGCGGTGGCATTCGGCGGTTGCGTCGGAGCAAACGTTCGACTTGGGCAGCTTCTTCTCTAGAAATAATGGGAAGATGGGTATTGGATATCACTTCACCATTTTGATATTGTAAGTCACCACGATAGACGGGGTTGGTTAACCAACGTCGCCCAGTGGTGACAGAAATTTTTTTGCCGTATTTTTTCTCAATATGACGAACGGCACCACGCAGAGACCCAAATAACAGAAAGCTTTCAAAAAAGTCTTTGACAACAGGGGCGGCGCTTCTGTCGAGAGTGTAGCGGTCTTTCCCCCGGCGATATCCGTAGGGTGCTTTGCCTGGTGGAGGGATCGCTTTAATGCGGTTGCGAGCGTGAGCTTGACGAATTTTCCGACTATGTTGGTTTTGGCGAATTTGGTTGAGGAGTTTGAGTAGGTCAGTTTTGGTTGCTTGGGTGTTAGTAGCTGTGGGTTGGTTGATTTTGATGTCTGATTTCAGGGGGATGATTTGAATGTTGAGAGATTCGAGTTGGGTGAGGCGATCGCACACTTCTTCTACAGAGTCTCCTAATTCTTCGAGTTGCCGAATTAGGAGATAATTAACAGGTTGGGTGTGACAGTCTTGGAGGAGTTGTCCGAGTTGTTGGCGATCGCCCAGGTCTTGATATATCTCGTCAACTTCCCATCCCCAAGTTGTGCGGTCTGGTGCAGTTTCCCACAGGGGGTTTGTGTATGAATAGGCAATAATTTTCATCGTGAGTAGGGAGTAGGGGAGTATTCATTAATGGATAATGGATAATGGATAATTAGACATCTCCGGAAAAGAGGGAACAGGGAACACTCTTTTCCGGAGATGTCTAATAAGAAAAACAACTGTACTTCAGTAACTTGAGAGACGTTATACCGAGTATTTATAGCAAACATTTATCATTCTTGAAATTATCTATTTTTGACTGACAGCAGATTCCAGGTTAATATGATTCAAATGAACATTTTTTGCCTGTTCCCTATTGCCCATCTCCCCACAGTCCCCACAGTCACCACCCTCCCCTACTCCCTACTCTCTTGTAATTCTATAATATTACTATCGGGGTCTTGGGTAAATAATGCAGCACGACCGGAAGCACTCATTTGAATTGGGCAATTATTTGCTAGTAGTTGTGCTTTGGCATTATCTAAGTTAGCGACTGAAAATGCTAAATGTCTGTTTCTCCCTAATTTTTCTAAATTAACTAGATCGGGAATTATTTCTGAGGATACTATCAGATGTATTTGGAAGTTGCCAACTTGATACCAGGTACCAGGAAAATTACGGGAGCGATCGGCTTTTGCCAGACCGAGAATTTGGCCGTAGAAATGTTCCGCTTTTTCTAGGTCTGAAACTAACAGAGCAGCATGGAGAGATTGAGTTATTTGCATAAATCTTTTCTAGATTAATTTTTAATTATATTGTACCAATTTTCAAAAATAGGGAACAGGGAACAGGGAATAGGGAACAGGGAACAGGGAATAGGGAACAGGGAACAGGGAATAGGGAACAGGGAACAGGGAATAGGGAACAGGGAA
>NZ_JBNHEP010000219.1:0-9264 GCF_050015995.1 Dapis brunnea BLCC-M229
ATTATCCATTATCAATTAATGAAAAGATCATATCAAGCTGTTCAAGACCACTTTCATTTTTATCAAAAAGCTAAAAAATCTCTTCTAGAACTATATCCGTGAAATAATTGTCTGAAATTTATAGTATTGCAACAGCAATTAAGATTCTGCTTGAATCCTTTCTATTGCTTTCTCAACTTTTTCTGCATCTTCCGTTTTTCCTTGTTCTTTTAATAGGTCTCTAGCTTTAGTTAGAGATACTAACGCTTCGGGTCGTTTATTTTCCAAATACAAAGCTACCCCTAATTGATAATGAAGCACTGCTAGCTCTGGTCTGAGGCGAACAGCATTTTCAAATTGAGATATTGCTTCCGACAAATTATTTTGATTTGCCAAAAGACTACCCAGGTTAGCATAAGCTTCAGCAAATTCTGAGTCGAGTTCAATAGCTTTGCGAAATGCTACTTCTGCTAATTTTAGGTCTCCTTCTTTGTAAAGTTTCACCCCGCGCTCAAATTCTGCTTTAGCTTCTTGGTTGAGAGCAATAATTTTGGTGTTAATTGATTGGGGTTGTTTTAGGGTTGGTTTAAAAGAAGAAGCGTCAGCTTGAGTGGTGCTGAGTATGGTCAGTATTGAAATTATGGCGAATAAGCTGTACTTAGATTTTTTATAAAACATTTTTTAGAATTCTAGTAGTAATGGTTACTGATTCAGCATACTACCTATTTTCTAATTTTGAGCACCTCTTGAGAAATAAATCTCTATATAAGTCGAGTTGTTTGAGCTTTTCACTCTGTTTTTTCAGGAGTTATTTACTATCAGAAATTTGTTCAAAATGAGCATCTTTACTCTTGACTTTTATCTAAGATTTATTTACAAGCAAGCATAATGCTTGGTATTTGCCATTTTTATATCTGTGGTGCAAGGAAAATCATGGCAGTTTTGTCAAACATTTGTTATATTTTTTAACATAATGCGATAGTAATAATTGATTATCAGATTTATTTACAAGCAAGCATAATGCTTGGTATTTGCCATTTTTATATCTGTGGTGCAAGGAAAATCATGGCAGTTTTGTCAAACATTTGTTATATTTTTTAACATAATGCGATAGTAATAATTGATTATCAGAATTTCTGACAAGATTAGGCGATCGCTCTCGTCCAGTAATACATATCTGGATTTATTCAGGTTATACCAATTTTCTCAAGTATGGCTACACATCATATCTCAAGAATCAAAATATCTCAAGAATCAAATCATATAATCTGCCAGCAGATAAGCAGTGTAGCCTAAGTTTATGAAATTGGTATTAATTTTTTGTATCTAGATTTACCAATCCAGCTAAGAAGCATGGTCAGTAGGTCATTGTTGATATTAAAGGAGTTAAACTATGGAGCAACCTATGGAACTTCCATTAGAGAAGCAATTTAGCGTTCGGTCTTTTGAGACTCAGGTGCGGCAGATGAATTTACAACAAGCTCAAGAATGCTTAGTTGAATTATATGAACAAATGTTGGTAAGGGAAACTCTTTACCAACAATTTTTAAAGCATAATTGGGGATTAGAATCTAACCCTAATTTTGATTAACTCAGAAGTTGTCCCAGGGGCGACCTCCTTCTCTGACTCTATTTCAAACGAATGAAACAGATTTGGGGATGATGGGGCGTCAACTAATTTTTCAAATATCATAAATTTTCTACGCAAATATAGCCATTAATTGATTGAAGGAATTTTATAACTTTTAGTAAGATTAACTACTTTAGCTGACGCTCTATAGTTGCTTCCATAGCACTAATCAAAGAAGGACCTGTTAAAATGCCACTACTGGAGTAATATCGATCTTTATCTAAGCGGAGCAAAGTTTCAAAACCACTACGACGTTGGCGGTCATTTCCCAGTACCCAATAGCGCTGAATAATTGAATCAATACCAAGCCATCCTTCCCCTTCCACTTTTCCTAGCTCGCTGTGTTGCAGAAGAAAGGTATAGCGTCGTTCATCACTGTCGAGACGCCCTTTATACTGTAAAGTAATCTCCTCACGGTCTTTACTAGGAAATATTAGCTTTGTTTCCATAGAGAACCAATCTGTACGATCCCATGTCACGATAATGTTACCGTTGACAGTAATCAACATTCCGTTGCGTTCTAGCCAATTTCCTGCAATCATCCATTGGCCTGATTCTAAGATAAATGTATGAACCACAGTCCTATTCCTATACTGCTAATGCTAGCTTG
Source organism: Dapis brunnea BLCC-M229 (assembly GCF_050015995.1). Taxonomy (NCBI): domain Bacteria; kingdom Bacillati; phylum Cyanobacteriota; class Cyanophyceae; order Oscillatoriales; family Microcoleaceae; genus Dapis; species Dapis brunnea. The sequence goes on from NZ_JBNHEP010000219.1 coordinate 2,220, forward strand.
ATCAAATTTACCGAAAAATTGGGTTTAAAGCCTCCCCTTAAAAGGGGGACTTTGTGCTATGCTTATATAATGCAAAGGTATTCAACCGCTCTAAAAACCTAGCTACTAATCGTAACAAACTAGCACCAAGTACCAGAGAACCAAAGTTTTTTTTGAGGTTTGAACTGTACCGTAGGGAATGCGGGAACAGGCTCTTGTTAGCGCAGCTCCTCTGAAAGAGGCAATAGAGCAAACCCTTTGGGAGAGGACCATCTCTGGTCTAGGTATGGCAAGTTCATTAATGGATAATTGATAATTGATAATGGATAATTACCTCTTCCTTTTAGGGAGAGGATTGACCAACGCCGAAAAAATTTATTCTCAAGGGGAGATTGGAGGCTAGCGAGGAGACCTCGCCATCCCATCCTACGGACTGCTCCGCTTTCCGACCGCTCTCTTGGTCGATTGGAGGCTAGCGAGGAGACCTCGGCATCCCATCCTAACGGACTGCTCCGCAAACGACCGCTTTTTTCCCCTATCCAAGGGGAGGCTTTTAACCTAAACTGTTTAATTATTTAATTATTTAATTATTAATTATCCGGTAATTAGTTTAAGTGGACTTGTTGAACCAAGAATCCTGTTTTCAAGAGTATGTCAAGGGTTGGATACCCAACCATTACCATTAGCTTAGGTGGGGAGGAAAGCTGCCGTTATAGCCCATGGTCTCTAGCCAACCAAAAGGATACAGACTTGGGGAAAATCCTTAGCGTTGTTGGGCCTAACACAGTTTGTCGGCTCAGGTTACTTTTTCCCCAGAGGCTCAACAACTGTTTAGACTTGGAACTCACTTAGCGCTGGTTTTGGCAGAAGCTCAACTAAAGTATTAGGGACTTCTAAATCAAAAAATATGCCTTTATACTAAACCTAGGGAGCAGTTATCAGGCAGTCTGGGTATTTTACCCATACAGCAATCTAGTAGGTTGACAAAAACAATGTTTTGTGTAACCAAGATACCAATCTGCCAGAAGCTCAGATAATTCAGAAGCTCAGATAATTATAGTAAAAGTCCAAAACCCTCAACCCTTAGCCGGAAAAGGCAGGCAAATTGACTTACCAAGTATAGTGCTAGCATTATATGTGTATTTTAGACTATCTAGAGGACTTGTGTGCAAAAATTATGATTAGGAAAAATGCCGAGGAATATTCTCTAGTGACTATACTATAATGTAAATTTAGTTCCTCTAAACCATTTTTTGATTAGTAAAATGTATGAAGGCCAACATACTTGACTTTTGTTCTAAAATAAGGCCAACTATATTTGTAATTGTAATATCCATTCCCTAGTTCAGAATTATCAGAACAGCTAGTGCTAAACAAGTAATGATTTTTTGCAGCTTCCTTCTAGCAATTAAATGAATAGGTGAATAAACAATATCCTTACATATTTAAGATTACCTAAGAATAATTGAAACCCTACTACTGGTCTGTCAATATTGATTTGATGGGTAAGCTATTAAATTTTCTCCCTTGTCTACTTTTGCCCTTTCTCTTCCCAGTTAGTAGCCGTGTAAAAATAACTTGAACAATTTAAGCTATTGTTCTCGGCTTAATCACATAATTCCATTCACCATGAAAAGAGTCTGGTTCAATTCTAATGGCATTAAATTCTTCGCGACTTACTTTAATTCCTGTTTCGTAAAAATTTTCGTCTAGGTGGGCAACTACATTCAACCCTTGTGTGGTAGTAGTATTGTTAATTAGATTAATCACGACTTGCAAGCTAGTTAAGGGTCTGCCACGCCAGTTTTGGGTGCTCTGGCAAAACAAGCAATGTTCAATTTTGTTCCATTTACTTGTACCGGGAGGTCTAGGAGACACATGAATAGTCCGATTAATCTCGTCGGCAAATTCTTGTAGTTTTAACTTCCATAGTCGGGAGCGATAACTATTACTACCACCACAGTCGGCTGTAATCATTATCTTTTGACTATCTCGATAAAGTTCTTCACCCATTGAGTACCACCAATGGCGAATCGACTCCACTGCAAAGCAGGCTGTGTCATGGTCGACACCAACATTGACCCATCCAGTATTAAAAGTTAAGTCATAAATTCCATAGGGAATTGCTTTACCTAATTTGGGGTCAGCAAAGTCGTGCATTCGTACTTCTACTGGTTGTCCATTCACACACCATTCACTACCAGAGTTCTTAAAATCTCCAATTAATTCTTTTTTCTTGGTATCAACGGAAATGACTGGTTGATTTTCAGATTGGAAATATCTAACTTGTTGAGCAATATGTAAAAACTGAGCATCTCGATCTGGGTGAGACTCGCGATCGCGAGTCTTACGATTTGATTGTAGGCTGTAACCAAGAGACTCCAGTAAATTATAAACACTTTTAGGGCTGATTCTGTGTCCCTCTTGATTCAATCCTGCTGCTAATTTAGCTACACTTTTTGAAGTCCATTTCAGAGGAGATTCTGGGTCTCCTAAAGTCGCGGGTTCAATCAGTAATTCCAAATCTGTTAACAGAGTTGGGTCTTTTTCTTCTAGTAGTTTACGGCCACCACCAAATTCACTAATTCGATCGCTGTAGTCCGATCTTGTTGTTCCATCTGATTTACAGAGATTATCCATACCAGTATGAATTGTTGTGCGGGAAAGTCCAGTTGCTTTGGCCACCAAGGTGATACCTCCCCAACCCAGGCTTTGAGCTTCAATAGCTGCCCATATACGTCGTGTTTTTTCGTTTAAGTAAGGCCACAACAATTCATACTTGTCTTGAATAGTTTTGACTACAGAGTTATCAGACATATTACCCAACAATAAATGTGATACTTTTATTATTTAGCTTTGGGAGTAATTTGTTCAAGTTATTTTTACACGGCTCCTATTAGCATCTCAAGCAATCATTTGAAAATCGACAAACCATTACTTCTTGATGTTCATAACTGCATCCAACAATAAATCAGCACCAAAACGCACAGGGTCAGTACAAGGCAAACCAGTTTCTGTTTCCACTTGAGCGATCGCCGCTTTAGCAGCTACTTCATCTAAATGAAAAGTATTCATTGCAATACCTCTAACTCGCGGTGGTTGTAGAGCGCCACCTACACTAGCTACCATTTCGTACAACTGAACCACTATTGGTAATGGTGGAATCAATATATGAGGATGATTGCGAATATGAGTTTGATTGGCACGATGCACCAAGATTAAATCAGTAGGTTGAATACCACGCAATAATGGGAGGGTGGCAGTAGATCCTGGATGCAATAGGGAACCTTGCCCTTCAACAATAAGCAAATCATGGGTATTGCCAAACTTCATAATCATTTGTTCGACTGCCCCAGCAGCAAAGTCAACTCGCACTGCATCCAAGGCAATACCATCGCCAGCAATCATCAAACCCGCTTGCCCTGTGGCCAGAAATTTAGAATTGAGACCTCGGTGTTGAGCAGTTGCATTTAGTTCTAAACTGGTAGACATTTTGCCGATCGCCATGTCTGTACCAACTGTTAAAACCCGCTGACAAGAAAGTGTTCTAGCTTTCCCACTAGCAATAGTTAATCCTTGAGGTTCTTGACGCACATCCCATATCCATTGTGGCTTCCGCAAAAGTGGTATAATTTCGGAATTATTTGCGAGTGGGGTATGTAAACCGTTTACGACTGATAACCCAGACGCAACTGCTGCTTTGATTTCTTCAAACCATTCGTCAGGCAAAGCACCACCGGAGGGAGCGATACCAATGACTAATATTTCCGGATCAAAGGCGATAGCTTCGGCAACGGAAGCAACTATGGGGATATCACGGGGAATTTTAGTAAGTTCGGGCAATGATTTTCCAGCAGATTGGCGATCGATGACGGCAACAATATCTGCTTGACTATAACGTAATAGTGATAAACCTGTTTTGCCATGTAAACCATTAATGCCATCGTGTAGCAAAATTGCTATTTTACCATTTTGGATTTTTGATTGTGGATTTTCTGTAGTCATAATTTTCTCAAGGAAAAATTCTATTTGGTGATTTAACTAATTAACTATTAATATAGAGAAGGTTCTCATTTCAATTCTATATTTTAGGAAAAACAGAAAAAGTAATTGAAAACTTAATACTTACAGATAAATTAAAATTTGTAAGGTAGGCTACAATCTTTTTCCCTACCAGTTAATATCTGATATCAAATCCGGTAGTATTGCTATTATAAAATATTACATAAACATGGTTTTTGGGGCAGATTTCGGTATTGTGTGATATCTAAAGGTTTCTGGTAGAAATTATATCAATCCAAAACCAGGGAATTTAAACATGATTTATTACTTTAGCTTAGAAGTGACTTTGATTTAATAAAAACTATATATCATTTCTGAATTAGTTAAATTTAGCTATTATACAAATTGATAAATGTTGGCTACAAATAACTAGGACATTTATTAGAAGTCAAGAGTCATAATAAATAGGTTTTATAACATTTTTTTATCTCGTAACTTATCTTTTTCGTCAAATATACATTTCCGATAGAGTCTTATAATAGTGCTTATTTTTCGTGAAATTATTGTTTCAAAATGGCAGAATTTAATCTTTCTATAAAAATCCATCTTTAGGATTTATCGATGAGCATATTTGTTAAAGATAATTTCTAATTGCCCATAATTCTGTTTTGACTATAATTTTATAATTAATAACGTCACAATAACAAAATATCAATCCTACTCCTACTCAAATTAATGGAATTTATCTTATAGCATTAATACATGATAAATGCTTGATTTAAAAACTAATTTATACTTTGATATTTTTTCTGAAACCCCTAACAAGGCAACATTTACCACCTAAAACCTTTTTTCAGGAAATATAGCAAACTTGTTGAGATTTGGTATTATTCTTCAACCCGATACCCCAACTCCGCTAACTGAATGCGAGACTGTCGCCATTTAGGTTGTACTTTCACAAATAGTTCCAAATAGACCTTACCTGCAATCAACTTTTGAATTTGTTGACGTGCTGCGCTGCCAATGGCTTTTAACATATCTCCACCTTTGCCAATCATAATTCCTTTTTGAGATGAGCGTTCAACATTTATAGTGGCAAGAATACGGGTAATAGTTGGTTCTTCATCTACTCTATCAATAGCGATCGCTACTGAGTGGGGTACTTCCTCACGAGTCAACAATAAAATTTGCTCGCGGATTAGTTCCCCCATAATAAAGCGTTCTGGTTGGTCTGTTACTAGGTCAGGGGGGTAATAATAAGGTCCAGGTTCGAGATGTTCAATTAACAAATTTTGTAATGCTTCTATTCCGTCTCCTGTCAGAGCAGAAAATTTAACTATTTGCCAAGGGTGAGGAGTGATTAACTGATGATAACTAGCTTCTATTTCCCGATCATCTTCAGGTTGTAAGTCTAATTTGTTCATACCTATAATCACAGGTATTTCGGTTTTGTTCAGTAAATCTATAATATAGCGATCGCCTCCACCTGCTATTACCGATCCATCTACTACCAGCAAGACTACATCGACAGACTGAATTGCTACTTTAGCATTTTGAACTAATACTTTTCCTAGTTGGTGGTGAGGTTTATGAATACCTGGAGTATCAACAAAAATCATCTGAGCTGCTTGTGTGGTCAAGATACCACGCAGACGATTACGAGTAGTTTGAGCAACTGGGGAGGTAATAGCAATTTTTTGCCCCACCAGTTGATTCATCAAAGTAGATTTACCAACATTGGGTCGTCCTATTATACCAACAAACCCTGATTTATACCCTGCAGGTGCTACGGGAATAGTTATATTCGTGGACAATTCCATTTTTGTATTTTTTTAACTTTTGTTTCCCAAATAATAGCCGATTAAGTCAAAATTCTTGAATTGGGATAGGAAAATAGGAGTATAACAAACAAAAAGTTTCTAATGATAGATGCTATACATTTTTCTGATAGTAATAATAATATTATCAAAATACAAATAAACTATATATAGCATCTCTCAACTCAAATAGATGAGATACAAAAGTTTGATATTTTAGGGAACAGGGAACAAAAAAAGAGGAAAAAAACTGTATCTCATTCATTAAGAGAACCGCTATAGTATTGTCTGAGTCTCAAGTCACTCGTATATAGGTAAGATATAAACTCTACTTCTGAAATTAAGAAAATTAGTGTATGATAAAGCTGGGTAATTAACAGATATCTTGCTTAAGAATATATGTGTTTTCTCAACGTTAAAGAATTGTGTGGAGTATGATAATTTCACCTTGTCTAAGTTTTTTACAAGTTAGTTTAGTTGTTTGTTTTGACTGAACTAAGTAAGGCAGAAAATTTAGAAACCTGAAGAGGTTTTATCGGCTAACGTGTTAGTGTTAGGAGAATAAAATGAAGAAATTTGCTACATTATTAGGAAGTTTGTGTACTCTGGTGGTTGCAAGTTTACCTATGCCAGCTTTAGGAATACCATCTGATTTTGATTATAAATCAGGGTCAGAAGATTATCAACCATTACCAGACCTTTCTATTCCTTACAGAACTTTACCCAGAAAATTTGATTTTCCAATTATTACTGAGATTGATGTCGATGACAGCGTCCGTACCGATAGCCCGATAACTGATGCTTTTGTTAATAATTTACCTTCTATTCCCACTGGAATTACTCTAGATGAGCTGTTGCGCTACAGAGCAGAATATACTGCTTCCATAGAAGCTTGGGGAGAAGAGGTTACAGAGTGTCTGAATCAAAAACCCCTATTGATCAGAGTCAGCACAGGTAACCCAGTTATTATAAATGGAGAAGAAGGCACAATAGTTCTTAATGCAAATAATCGCGCTGTTTGTAGATAAATAAATTTCAGATAAGTAGCTTTCCTCTTTTTGAGTTATTCAAAAAGAGGGTTTTCTTTTAAACAAACAGAAAAAAGGATTGTTTCGATAGTCTAAAAACAATCCTTTTTTCTAAATTTTTTTGTAATAAATAGAAGAAACAATGAAGGCTGCATAGTCAGAAGTCAAAGGTTGAAGTTGAGGTCAAGCCCTCGGTCTGTTAGTGTGTCTTAGCTCCAT
>NZ_JBNHEP010000220.1:0-29497 GCF_050015995.1 Dapis brunnea BLCC-M229
CTCCTGTCTCCGTTTTTCATGCTACATTTTGTCGTGCGGAATGTAGGTTTTAACAGCCTTCGGCTGGAAGTCAGGAGGACCGAGTCAGGAGTCAGTAGAATTTTTTGGTCGCCTTTCCCAGGAACTGGCTCCTGGCTGCAAGCCTTATGGGGTATAAATCCCCACCGTCACCCGCGGTGTCCACAATTGGTTGGGGTGGGGAATCCCCAACCAATTGATTCAGTCTCCTGTATTCAGTCTCCTGACTCCTTCTTCAATATTTTCTTAATCTTTACCAATTCTTCATGAATCGGCGATCGCTGACAATTTCTTGTAAATCTTGCTGCAAAATTAATACAACCGTTTTAAAACTGTATTTATTCGGTTAGAATTTATGAAGATTCGGTAAAGCTTACCTCAATCTGTAGACAAAGTTATTAAACTTCTGTCATATTATTAGTAACTTCATTAAACAACTGTATGTTGATTAATATCGTGTCTGGTAGCATCGGAGCGTGTATAAAATGAAGTCACAATTGGAAGAAACCCTTCAGGATAAATGCCTTCTACCATCTGCCTTTCTTCCACAAAGTACAAGTATTTAAGCGGACATGATATAACTTACAGTAGATTCGGTCGTATATGAAGTACAGATATTAAGAATTAAATGTTTGCAGTGTGGGATATTGCCCGCGAGGGGTGTAACTCACGCCTGGTGGAATCTGCTGTAACATTGAAATAAGTTGATATCCAAGAATTTTATCGACTTTCATCTCTGTTTTGTAAAGTTCGTCAACAATATCAGCAACCTATAAAACTTTTAAATTAGGAGAAATACTTCCATGAAAACAGCCAAAAAATTACTTATGACTGCGGTTGTAACTACTTTTGTCGCCTTGTCCGCAGGAACAGCAGAAGCTGCTCAACTTAGATTTACTGCAAAAGGAGAAGATTCAGGAATTGAAAACGCAACCGAACGAAACAAATTCTTTAAATTAAACTTTCAAGAAGGTCCTGATAACGTTTATATTAAAAAATTTGTTTTTGATTTGTCACCAGATGCCAATGCTATATTTGACTTTACCTCTGGATCCCCTGGAGGGAAGGGATTTCCTTTTGAAGTCAGTCAAAATAGTGACATTACTGATGCTGATATTAAGAAGTACTTCCTTAGCGAGGATAAACAAAAATTAACTGTTAAGTTTGTAGATGAAGCATTTTCTGTAGGTGAGATATTAAAATTTGGAGTTGATACAGACAGAATTGCTGGAGGTGGAAAAGTTGATGACGGAGGCGATTTTGGTATTGCAGATATTAAATTCAAAGTAACGTTAAGTAATGGTACTAAGGGTAAGGGAGTTTTTGAGAAAAAAGATCCTTTAAAGTCTGTAGCAATTGCAAATATTACTGACCCCCAACCTGTTCCTGAACCTGCTACAATTTTAGGTTTATTTGCAGTCAGTGGTTTGGGTGCTTTTTCTCTCAAGAGATCGCGTCATTAAGATTTATCTGACAAAAAAGGAAAGCGATCGCCATAGTTCTATAAGGTGATAGCAGACCTGATAATATCCACTATTGTTTCTTTTGAAAAAAACAGAGCGATCGCCCTCCTTCTCTTCATACTAGGGTAACATCTACCTATTTCCTCTGTAATTTCACCCTCCGAATTGAATAATCTAATAATTCTATTGGGTGCATTAAAGTCATTTTTTTGCCTTGCAGTTCTAAATGCTTTTTAATTTGCAAAGAGCATCCAGGATTAGCAGAAGCAATTAATTCTGCACCTGTATTCAATAAATTTTCTACTTTTTGTTGCCCTAGTTCCTCAGCTACTTCGGGTTGCAACATATTATAAATTCCCGCACTTCCACAACATAAAGCTGCATCTATCGGTTCGCGCAACTTTACCCCAGGAATTTGTTGTAATAATTTTCTTGGTTCCAAACTAATTTTTTGACCGTGCAATAAATGGCAAGCATCTTGATAAACTATAGTCAATTCTTCATCCTCAATTAAAGGAGAAAGTTTAGCTGTTAATCCCACATTGGCTAAGAATTCTTGCACGTCTTTAACTTGACTAGAAAATTCTTTTGCCTTCTCACAATACTCAGAATCATCTTGAAGAATATTGCCGTATTCTTTAAGAGTATGACCGCAACCAGCGGCATTAATAATAACTGCATCAACTCCGGTATTTGCAAAACTATCTATCATTTGTTTTGCCAAAGTATGAGCTTGTTCAGTTTGTCCTTGATGTTCTGGCAAAGCAGCACAACAACCTTGACTTTGAGGAATCACAACCTCGCAACCATTGGCAGTTAAAACCCGAATTGTTGCCATATTAACTGGGGAGAAAAATATTCTTTGAACACAACCTAAAATTAATCCAACTCGATAACGTTTTTCTCCTTGAGCAGGAATAATAGTAGGATAATTACTCTCGAAAGAATCAACAGTAATTTCTGGTAAAATAGATTCCATTGCTGCTAATCTAGGGGAGATTTTTTCTAGCAACTTAGTAGCACGAATAAATTTGTTAAATCCTAATTTTTGATAAACAAATAGAGGAATAAGTAAGGGTCGTAATCTATTGGGATAAGGAAACAAATTAAATATAAGATTACGAATTAATAGATCGGGTAATGAACGGGGAATATTTCGTTCTACTTGCGGACGAGTTGCAGCAATTAATTTGTCATATTTAACTCCAGATGGGCAAGTAGTCACACAGGCAAGACAACCTAAGCAAGTATCAAAATGTTGAGAAGTTGTTTTATTTAGAGCTACTTCTCCTTTATTAATAGCATCCATAGCATAAATTCTGCCCCTGGGAGAATCCATTTCTTTACCTATTACCCGATAACTAGGACAAGTTGATAAACAAAATCCACAGTGAACGCACGCATCAATTAATTCGGGATTAGGTGGATTTTGAGAGTCAAAACTAGGGTTATCCGCTAAAGAGTTTAAATGTGGATTTTGCTGTAAAAAGTTGCTATCTTTAGCTGGAATTGTGGGATTATTTTGGGTATTTATGTCTTTGAGCTGCATATTTTTATATTGAAAATTTTTCAAACTTAAATTTCATATATAATATTATACATTAATTTTTCTATCAATCAATAATTGAAGTAGGAGCGAATCTTAACCCCTCAAGTTTTACATACTGTCATACTCAAGGGTTAATGAATAAAATAAGATTAATAAATTGATAAACTTAAAGTTCCCTGAAACAATCTTGCTGGATAACTTAAGCAATACTGACATAAGTTTATACTATAGTTCAATTATGCTAGGCTAATATCTTAGCTAATACAAGAATTGTAGAGGTTTATAATGGCTACCTATTCATTTGATAACTTCTTGGGACTTTCTTTACCAATGTCAGAAGCTCAGGCAGTTCCACCTGTACCAAATAGTCCAGCCACAGGAACTTTCGATGTTTTCTTACCAGGAAATATATTACTGATAGATGGTAGTTTCGAGCAACTATCAAGCCCTCTATTTCCTATAGGAGACCCAGACTCAGAGGAAAACCCTCAAAGTCCGGTTCATGTTCATCAAGGTGCAGTAGGAGATACAGGACCTATTGTCCGTAACTTAAATGTACCTGAGTTTAACGAGAATCCTGATATATTAGATGGTACATTTAATGGAGCTTTTACTCTCACAGATGCAGAAACGGCAGCAGCAGAAGCAGACGGGTTTTATATAAACCTCCACACAATAGGAAGACAAGGTGGAGAACTACGAGGACAGGTAGTTTTTCTAGATGATGTACAAGCATCACTTGGCATTGGGTTGCCCATGTCAGAACTTTTTGAAGTACCGCCACTAGTAGATACTCCTGCTGAAGGAATAGTAAATGCGATTCTGACTGGTAATAACCTAACAATACAAGGAACTTTTTCAGATTTATCGAGCGATTTATTTTCGGTGGGAGATACAGACTCACAAGGCAATCCTCAAAGCTCCATTCATCTGCATCAAGGATTAGCTAATTCTAATGGTGGAATTGTTCGCAACTTTAATGTCATTGATAATGGTGATGGATCAGGGGGATTTATTGGCAGCTTTACTTTGAGTAATGATGAAGTGGTAGCTGCGGAGTCAGGAAATTTTTATGTGAACCTGCACACAGAAAATAATCCGAGTGGTGAGTTGCGCACCCAAGTTCTCCTCAACGAGACAGATCCAACGGACGATACTCTAGTAACATTCTTACCAATATCAGAAGCTCAAGAAGTTGACCCAGTAGTAGATACTGACGCTGCAGGAACTTTTTATGCTGTACTCTCTGGCAATAATCTCAATATATCTGGCGGTTTTTTAGATCTGTCAGGTAATTTATTGAATGTTGGACCAGACCAAGATTCAGAGGGAAATTCTCAAAGTTCGGTTCATCTGCATTTAGGTGAACTGGGTAATAATGGTGATATTTTACGCAACTTAACCGTAGTTGACAATGGTGATAACAGTGGTTTCTTCACTGGTAATTTTACTTTGGATGATACTGAAGTTGCCGCAGTAGAGTCAGGAGAAGTCTATATTAATCTGCACACAGAAAATAATCCGAGTGGTGAGTTGCGCGGACAGGTTGTGTTGGAAAATTTTGATACTGTCATTCCTGATGAAGATGTGGTTTTCAATGGAGACAACCGGGATAACAATATTCAAGCAGGTTTTGCTGACGATGTAGTCAGAGGTTTTGATGGAGACGATCGATTAAATGGACTCGCAGGTGATGACCGGGTTGTTGGTGGTGATGGCGATGACAACCTTATAGGTGCTAGGGGAAATGATACTTTATTAGGTCAGGATGGTAACGATCTTTTAGAAGGTCGTCTAGACTCTGATATATTGCGTGGAGGAAGCGGTAATGATACTCTCAGCGGTGGTCAAGGTCGCGATCGCCTGAATGGTGGTTCTGGAAATGATGAATTAACGGGAGGAGCAAGTATAGACCTATTTATCTTTAATACTAATCAAGAGTTTGATTCTGATGATATAGGTATAGACCAGATTACTGATTTTAATAGTGGGCAAGATAGAATTTTGCTTGACTTGAATACTTTTACTGCTCTAGATAGTTCTCCTGGTATTGGTTTATCTGAAGATGATTTTGAAATTGTATCGAATGAAGGTGATGCTGCCATTTCCGAAGCTGAGATTGTTTACAACTCTGTGAGTGGAGCATTATATTATAATACTAACGGTACTGAAGATGGTTTTGGTACTGGGGGTGAATTTGTCAACTTAGGTGGTAGTACAGATTTAGTAGCTAGCGATTTTCAAGTTAGGTAAAAGTTGAAGAGCAAATCTGCTTCCTATAAAGGAGCTATAACAAGAAATACAAAGTTTGATCGTCGAATTTTGGCAATTTCACGGCTATGAGGAATTTTTAGGAAGAAAAAAGCTAGCGATCGCCTGATAGATAAAAACTCTAGAATATAGAAATTACAAAAGTTTTCGGAGACTGACAGAAGATGGATATCTAGTAGGAGTTAACGGCCGTTAACTCCTACATATTGTGTATAATTCTATCTTTTGCGTAAGTCCTGATTTCGCTAGATAGTAGTCCAGTAGGGTGTGTTTCGCTGCGCGACATGAAAAGCGTTTGCGCAGCATTCCGCAGGAAAGCGTAACGCACCGAAATATTTGGGATAGACGGTGCGTTACATTTCATTTTCATGTCCCGCAAGGAAACGCACCCTACTGGACTGTTTCATCTTAAATGGTGCGTTACGACGGATTGTTAAATCCCTTTCACAGTCTATATTTTAGCCGTCCAACGCACCCTACAATTTTGCTACAGATATTCAATCCCCCCTAACCCCCCTTGGAAAGGGGGGGACTTTGAAGTTCCCCTTTTAAAGGGGGATTGTCAATGTACCTCATCAGCGGGAATGGAAAGAGAAAAAAGGAAAGAAGGAAAAAGGGGAAAAGAGGAAAAGAATAAAGGGGAAGAATCCTAGGAACAAAAGGCAGAAACGACCGGAACAGACGAGACAACCCGAAAACCCCAATTGTCGATGAAGTAGTCGGCATCGCTATAGAGACGCCTGGCACTCCGGCAATTCCAAGAAAAGCTGTACCAGCTACCACCACGGAGCAGTCTATAATCACTATCATCTCCAGTTTCCCAAGCACTTCCATCAGTAGGCGCTCCATTATAGTTACCATGCCAAACATCTTGACACCATTCCAACACATTACCGTGCATATCATATAAACCAAAAGCATTAGGTGGAAAATTTCCCACATCTGTTGTTTCTTGCCGAAATTCCTCTTTAGGAGCATAAGCATAAGGATAGTTACCGTTGTAGTTAACTAACTCAGACGTTATAGTTTCTCCAAAATAAAATGGTGTTGTTGTTCCTGCACGACAAGCATATTCCCACTGACTCTCACTGGGCAACCTGTAAATTTTTCCAGTTTTCCTAGAGACCTTTTTGCAAAACTCTATAGCATCATGCCAACTTACTTGTTCTACTGGGCGTTTTTCTCCTTTAAAATTAGAAGGATTATTTCCCATCATGGCTTGATATTGTGCTTGAGTAATAGGATATTTACTCATATAAAAAGGTTGGAGAATTACTTCATATTGAGGACTTTCAGATTCCTCTCTTCCCTCTTCATCTTCCGGCGAACCCATGAGAAAACTTCCCCCAGGAATATAAACCATTTCTAATTTAATTCCACTACCTAAATCTTCTATTTTTTGCCTAGCACTTCCCTCGGTGCGGTGAGTAATATAGCCGGATATATTGACAGTTGGAACTTCAAAAGTAAATAGTTCTCCTTTTTCTGAGTCTACTGTTGATGGTTGAGATATTTGTGGTGGAGAATTAGGTTTTGCTGGTTGAGAAGTAGGCTGAATCAGAGATAAAATTTCCCCTACATTTTTAAACCTTTTCTTAGTCGCTCCAACAATCATTTTATCCAAGATTTCTCCAACTTCATCACTCACCCTCGACTTTAAATAATCTCGCCATACCCAATCACTTTCACTCACATCAAATAAATCAAAAGGTTCGACTCCAGTTAACAAATGAATACAAGTCACACCCAAACTATAAATATCGCTAGAAAAAGTTGCTTTTCCTACTGCTTGTTCTGGTGCAACATATCCGGCAGAACCAATAACAGTTCCCGTCACAGCTAAAGCAGTCATTGTGGCATATTTAGCTGCGCCAAAATCTACCAATACTATATCTCCCGTATCTCCCCCCTTTCCAAGGGGGGCGGGGGGGAATTTCCTAATAATATTCTCTGGTTTAATATCTCGATGAATTACCTGGTTAGAATGAATAAATTCCAACACAGGCAATAAACTTTTTAACAACTCTAAAATTTGACTTTCATTAAAAGCTCCCGACTCTTCCAACTCTTGCTGTAAATTTTGCCCGTCGATAAACTCTTGTACTAAATACTGTCGATTATCCTGAGTAAAATATGCCAAAAGTTCGGGGATTTGTGGATGCTTACCTAAACCATCCAAACGTTCAGCTTCTTGAGCAAATAATTCAGCAGCTTTTGATAAAGTTTTAGTTCCTTGTGCTTGAGGAAAAAATTGTTTAATTACACAAAAAGGCTTTGAAGGTTTGTATTTATCGACTGCCTGAAAAGTTCTGCCGAAACCTCCTTGCCCGATAATTTTTATAGGGCAAGGAGGTTTCGGCTAAAACTAATTTTTCACCACAGTATTGACAGAATATTGTGTCTGGTGGGTTAAGTTTTAAACAGTCAGGATTTAAACATTGAGTCATTTTCAGTTATCAGCTTTTTCAGTTATTAGATCGTAGTAGGGCATCTCAACTAAGACCTAACCCCCCAACCCCCTTCCCTGCAAGGGAAGGGGGGACATATTCTCCCCTCTCCTTGCAGGAGAGGGGTCGAGGGAGAGGTCTTCTAGGTTGCTCGCTCCTAAACCACAAATTTAGTCTAGACACGCCACTACAAAATACTACCGAAATATTTGGGATAAACTCAAACTTAACCCCCCAACCCCCTTCCCTGCAAGGGAAGGGGGGACATATTCTCCCCTCTCCTTGCAGGAGAGGGGTCGGGGGAGAGGTCTTCTTTTAAATTCCACCAACAAAAGAATGAGGATTGAGAATATTTTGAGGGTCAAATTTTTGTTTAATTCCACGCATTAAATCAAGACCGTTTTGATTATAACCCCAAACATCAAGTTTTTCTTTCATCTCTAATGGCGCTGCTAAAACTGTTAGAAACCCACCTACAGATTCACACCACCGCCTTAATTCTAAAATAGTTTCAGGACTAACTGAATTAAAGTGTAATTCTCCTAAACCAATACCTGCATGAATTAATCCAAAACCTGTTTCTAAGGCTGGTTGATTTAAAGTTTCTACAGCTTTATTAGGCATTACTCCGATCTTACAAATTATTTCTGTATTTTCCTGAGAATGCCAAATTTTCTGTTTTAATTTATCCCATAATTCTGCTTCATAATCATGGTAACGAGTGGAATTTAAACCTAATTTATCTCCAACTTCTAATAATCGGTTAGATTGTTCTTCAACACTGTCTATTACGCTTTGAAATCTAACTATTAATCCTACACCTTTACCCAAGTCTAATTCTTTAACTAAATTAGTTGAAAGTAATTCAACAGCAACAGGTGTTAATGCAGAAGATAATAGAGTTTGAGTTGCTTTGGCGATATTATTTTTTTCTCCTACTAAAACAACAGTTCCGGATGCTTCTTGTATAGGAAAAACCCTGAAAGTAACTTGACTAATAATACCTAATGTGCCATAAGAACCTGTAAATAGTTTCATTAGGTCGTAACCTGCAACATTTTTGACTACTCTTCCTCCTGCTTTGGCAATTTTTCCATCCGAACGCACGAAACTAATACCCAGTAACATATCTCGCACACCCCGGTAGCGTTGACGTAGGGAACCAGTATCAGCAGTAGCAATAATACCGCCAATAGTTGCATTTTCTGGATAAGCAGGGTCGATGGCAAGAAATTGACCTGTTTTTGCTAAAGTTGCCTGTAATTCTGCATATTTCATCCCCGGTTCCACAGTAACAGTTAAGTCACCAACAGCGTGTTCGATGAGACGGTTGAGGCGATCGCTACTGACAACTATTATTCCCTGGTGGTGAGTAGTTGGGTCTATTTTGACTAACCCTCCCCAATGGAGTTTACTACCACTACCGCAAGTTAATATCGCCCAGTTATTTTTGTTGCAGCAAGTAACAACATCAGATAATTGTGTTTGAGTTTCTGGATAGATGATACAGTTGATTGTAGTGTCGGGAGCGATCGCCTGTGAGATTTGTTGTTTTTTTGTTGGGTCTATATTTTCCCACAAACTGATATTGTCTTTGCCGACAATAGCTTCTAATGCTTGTATGTTAAATGTATTTTCTTGTGAAATCACTGTAATTAAATTGATAGTTTTAGAAATATATTGTTTTTTGACAATTAGGGATTTAAAATAATTCCCATTTCTTTTTATAGCACATTTGTTGAGTTTATTTGAATGAAAATTACCAACTTAATCTGAGTCTGAAAATTATCAGTAGTCGGACAGAATTAATTAGACAATGTCATTGCGAATGGATCGGAGCGGAATGACGCAATCGCATGGATTTGGGATTGCTTCACTTTATTCCCAATGACGGTAAATATTTTTGTTCACTTACTTACTACTAAATTATTTGATAAATAATGAAATATGCTAGTTGACTAAAAGCTACTATACTCACTTATAGAACCCCTGAAGGTATCTTCATAAATTTAGCAAGGAGTCAGGAGACAGGAGACAGGAGACAGGAGACAGGAGGTAAGAGGTAAGAGGGAAGAGAGAAGAAGGAAGATGTGGGGAGAAATAATACAAAAAATTCAACACTCCTTGAGATGATGATTTTTCCTCAAAATTGATGCGCGAAAAGACTTGACTACCATAATTATATAGCTATCAAATGGGTTCTATATTAAATCTCAAAATTTTGCTACATATCCTTACCTGAGAGGTTAAGGATATGGATCAAATATAGCGATCGTCGCATCAATAGTCCAAATATATACAAAATAGTTGTTGACCTAGCAAATCAGGTTTTCGAGTTATTAGATATAGATGGAGATGGAGTTATTGGTTTGGAAGAGTACAAAATTTTTTGTTGGAGCTGGGGAATTCCTGAAGATTTAGCTGTAGAAATTTTTCCCAACTTATATCATGTCTCTTTGAATAACCACAATAAAAATTTAGGGATTAGGGAGTAGGGAGTAGGGGAAAATTTAAAAAATATTCTCGCGCGAGGGAAAAGAACGTTTTTATTACTGCTAATTAATGAGACTTGATATTAGACCTAAATGGTGATAGTAATATAACTAAAAACGAATTATTGACATTATTAGGGGAATTTAATCAGTTATACTTAAACGGTGACGGCGGTATAACTAAAGACGAATTAGTGGAATTCGTACAGCAATTTCATGGGAGCGATGACCCCGATGCCCCTGGAAACTTATTTTTTGGTCCTTACTAATTTGAGGAATTAATTCTACTAGCATTCCCCTATTAGATAATCCTGAATAGGGGAATTTTTATCTAGTTGATATCCATAAATAATAGGTATAAAGCTGAAATAAAATAAGATTATGGAAGCCAGAAATTTGACTGAAAAACAAGAGATAATTGAAGCAAAAAAACTAGTTTATGAGGTTTCATTTAAAGAACAAAAATGGGAAATTAAACCAAATAATCCCAGTGGTTTGTACGTTAAACAACTGCCACAAGGAAAAGTTTTATGGGATGATTATAATACTGTTGCTACTTGGTTGGGTGTTTTTCAGGAAAATACTTTAGTAGGGAGTCAGAGAATTTGTAGGAGATTGAATGGGAAATTTGAGCTAGAATGCTATCACGAATTATTAGATTTTATCAGAGAAGATGATCTGGCAATGGAATCTACAAGGTTTGTATTTGCCAAACAGTATAGACAATCAGTCGCAGTTTTAATATTATTAAGACTTTTATTTCAAATTTTCTTGGAAAATGGTGGTTATTTGTTCACAACAGGTTTTTTTCCAAATCCAGGCAAGCTGTATGTTAATAAATTCGGATTTACAAGACATGAAATACCGTTTCGCTATTACCCTGATGACCCACAGGAAGTTTACCTTTACTATCTTAATGGTTACGATCGCCCTTATCTAAGAAAAATGATTTCTCAGTTTGAAACCATATTAGAAAGAAAAAACAGAATTGCACAGAATAGGAGTTAGGTAGTAGAGAAAAGGTAAGTCAAAAAAACTGATTTTTGCTGATAAAAAATACCTCTTTAACTACTAATTGAGATTGCTTCCTTCCACTCCGTTCCAGTCGCAATGACTGGGGTATAGTAATTATCCAGGTTTGATATAACTACTACCTAAAACCTACCACCTAATCTTAAACCTGACGATGAGCAATTACAACATAAAAAGGATCGCCTCCTCCTAAACCTAACATCTGCAAAAAACTAGGTACATTTGACTTTTGAGAAATTACTTCTACTTGACTAAAACCAGGAACACCATTAGCATTTTTTACCGAGTCAAAATAACTCTTGACTAACTCTACCCTTCCCTCCTCCGAATTATCTCGCCAAGCAGCGATCGCCTTCTGATAAAACATCCGATTAGAAAAACTAATAATTGCTATCCCACCAGGTTTAAGAATACGATGAATTTCATAAAATATGGCATCAGGATATTGTAAATATTGAATCGAAGCACAGTTCAGTACAGCATCAAAATCCTTATCCGGTAAAGGTATTTTTAAATCCTGATTAAAATTCTGAACAAAGTAATGACTTAATAGGCGATTTTTTGCCAACTCCTCCTCATTCATACCATGTCCTTCAATATGGGCAAATTCTATTTCCTCTGGTAAATGAGAAACCCAACTACTCATCATATCTAAAATTCGAGTATGAGGTTTGAGGCGATCGCGATATAAATTGGTCAACTGGTCAATAAATCCTTCATCCACATGGGTGACAAACCTGGGAAAAGAATAAAATAAACTATCGTCAGAATCATCTAACTTTGTCCGTTGTTTAGCTTGTAATAACATAAAAAGTCAAGGTAGGTTTACACTACATTTCTTGTAGGTAAATATTACAAAATGTACAGTAAATTGTAAAGGTAAAATGTATTTAATACCAGTTCCCAATGCGTAAGGGCAAACGGCCATTTGCCCCTACAATTTGTTTATACAGAAATAAACTTATATATAGCAGTTCTTTAATCCATGAGGTATAGTTTTAGATCCCCCCCGCCCCCAGATCCCCCCTAACCCCCCTTGATAAGGGGGGAACCGCTTAAAAAGGGGGTAGTCTTCAAAGTCCCCCTTTTTAAGGGGGATTTAGGGGGATCGTAAATGTACCTGATAACTGTTGCTATAGCATTACTTTTGAGAAATGGTATAACTAAAAAAAATCAAACAGTAAACTGAAAAATGACCAAAAAATAAGGTCTCCTGCTCCTTTTAATGGGATCAAAAAAATCAATTTGCTGCCGATCACTGTTAACTGATAACTGATAACTGAAATGACTCAACTCCCACCTCTTATTTCCCGCGACATTTTATTTGGCAACCCCGAACGTACTAACCCAAAACTATCCCCCGATGGTAAATATCTTGCCTACATCGCCCCAGATGAGAAAAATGTTTTGCAAGTATGGGTACGAACTGTAGGTAAAGAAGACGATCGCCAAGTTACCGCCGATAAAAAACGAGGCATTCGGATCTATCTTTGGACTTATAACCAAGACCAACTGATATACCTCCAAGATGCTGAGGGTGATGAAAACTTTCATCTCTATCAAGTAAATATTCAATCCAACATAGTTCGCGACCTGACGCCATTCCAAGGAGTTAAAGCAGACATAGTAGATATAGATCCTAATTTTCCAGACCAAATATTGGTGGGAATGAACCTGGAAAACCGCCAAAAATTCGATGTTTACCGTATCAACCTCAACAATGGTGCAGTAGAATTTGACACTCATAATCCTGGAAATATCGTTGGTTGGACTGCTGATGCTCAATTCCAAATTCGGGCAGCGATCGCTAGAACTCAGGATGGAGGTTCCGACCTCTTTTATCGGGAAACCACAGAAAAATCTTGGGAAACTATGCGTCACTGGGGACCTAATGAAGAAGGTGGTCCAGTTCTGTTCTCCGATGATGGGAAAATTCTCTATATATCAGGTAATCATGATGCTAATGCTAAACGTCTACTTGCTCTAGAACTCGCTGCTCGTCAAGAAAATGTAGTTGCTGAAGACCCCCAATATGACATGGGTGGCATCATAATTCATCCTACTACTCGTAACATTGAAGCAGTAGGTTTCTACAAAGAAAAATTAGAATGGCAAATTTTAGACGATAGTATTGTTGCCGATTTTGAATTTCTTAAAGCAGCTCACGAAGGGGAATTTCGCATCGTAGACCGTACTATCAACGATCTAAACTGGTTAGTATCTTATTTCACTGATGACGGACCAGTTTATTATTATGCCTACGACCGCACTGCCAAAACTACAACGTTTTTGTTTACGAACCAACCACAACTAGAAGGTTTACAGTTAGCTTCTATGGAACCTGTTTCGTACACTGCTAGGGATGGTCTAACTATTCATGGATACTTAACTAAACCTGTGGGAGTTTCTACTTCCGGACCAGCAGTGCTTTTAGTTCATGGAGGACCTTGGGCGCGGGATACTTGGGGTTATAGATCCCAAGCTCAATGGTTAGCTAACCGGGGTTATGTAGTATTGCAAGTTAATTTCCGGGGGTCAAGTGGTTACGGTAAAGATTTTCTCAATGCTGGCAACCGGGAATGGGGCGCGAAAATGCACGACGATCTAATCGATGGAGTTAACTGGTTAGTTGAACAGGGTATCGCCGACAAGGATAAAATTGCCATCATGGGTGGTTCTTATGGTGGTTATGCAACATTAGTTGGGTTGACTTTTACCCCGGAAGTCTTTGCTGCTGGTGTGGATATTGTCGGACCGAGTAATTTGATCACTTTAATGGAAACTCTTCCACCTTATTGGGAACCTTTGAAGAAGGTATTTTTCCATCGTGTAGGACATTTGGAAACAGAACCAGAGTTTTTGAAGTCGCGATCGCCTCTGTTTTTGGTCGATAAAATTCAGAAACCTTTGTTAATTGCTCAAGGAGCGAATGACCCACGGGTGAAGGAGTCAGAAAGCGAGCAAATTGTTAAGGCAATGGAAGATGCTGGTAAACCTGTAAAATATGCCCTATACACAGACGAAGGTCATGGTTTTGCCCGTCCAGAAAACCGTTTCCATTTTTATGCTATCGCTGAAGAATTTTTAGCAAAATACCTGGGTGGAAGATTTGAAGCAGTAGGAAATATAGAAGGTCACTCTGGTATAGTTAAATAATACTATGTTCGGATAATTAGCGATCAAAAAAGTTTTTTGTTTGTAGTAGTGCTTGAGCAATAAGAAATATATTTCAGTGGCTCAAGCACTACTACGAAGCTCTAATTATAACTATTCAACCAGACATGATATTAGTTTCTCCAGATACCAACTTCGAAAATTATTAAAATTTTGTTTGGCGACAAGAGTTACTGGGGAAAATCCTGGTATAGCGCTACGCATTAAGGTTAGGACATTTATAAATCCTCAAATCCTTTGATAGTCTCCTGTTCCCAGTTAAGTGTTCCCTATTCCCGATTCAACTAGCGCTATAAAATTTCAGAATAAATAGCTCGAAAGCTCATGGAAGAACCATCTAGTTTGGCTGATTCGACACAAGATGTGATGAAAATTGACGATAATTATATATATGAAGAGTTGGAAGCTTTAGGAAATATGAAATTAAAATATATTGATAAATTTATGAATCAATTGTGGCAAGAATTAGAAAGTTTGGATTTGTAGAAAAAATTTTCTAATATTGAAGAGGAAGAGAATTATGATACTATCACTTAGTGTATTCCTAAAACTTACGATCATTAACAATAATAAAATCAGCCATTTGCTTTGGTCTATCCTGGGCAAAGTGTAATAATTGAGCTGGAAAATATATAGTTTCGTAATCGTGCCTTAATTCTGCTTCAGAAATACCTTCCTGGTTACGATTCAACGCTCTTTGAAAGGCAGTTTCAAAGCTACAGTCGATCCAAATACGATAATCAAAGTGAAATTTATCTTGGAACAAAAAGATACCTTCTAAAATTACTATTTCTGCATTTTCTATCTGATAATAATATTGTGTGTATGAATTTGAGTTACCAGCATCTGCATGATTAGCAATTAGGTGAACAGATCCAGTTTGTTGGAGTGGAGCCACTAATGTCGAGAACATTTCTTCAAACCTAAATCCATTTTTATAGAAATGTTCTGCCGGATTTGTATCACTGAATCGCTTTTCTGGTAGTTCTAGCCATCCGTCAATTCCAATGAGATAACTATTAATACCAATTTCTTGCAAAGAGCTATTTATTTGAGAACTGATATAGCCTTTTCCTGAACCATCAATTCCCGAAACAGCTACTATCAGAGGTTTTTTATTGTGACTTTTTTCAGATAAAGTATTAATTAAGTTCTCCATGTTAACCAAGCTTGTTAACGAAGTCAGAAGTCAGAATTCAGAAGTCAGAAGTTGTTTTTGTCACGGGGATGCGTGAGCAACCCTCCAAAAACATTTCGCTTTAAAAGGCGGGGTTTTAGAACCAATTATTTTAATAAAATTTCCAAGATTGTCCCAACTCTAAATTATGCTAAAGTAGAATTTTTAACTATATTTATCGTTAAAATTAGGATTATTCCTAGAGAATGCTAATATTAACACAATTAACCTAATTTATAAAGTCTAAAATATTATGCTCCAATATCTTGTGGCTCTGATAGCAACTGCAATTTTTGGTTATGCAGTTAACTCCTCTGTAAGAGTGATCGATCAAGGGGATGAAGCTTTAGTAGAACGCTTAGGAAAGTATCGGCGGACTTTGAGACCTGGACTTCGGTTAGTCTTACCCCTGGTAGAAAAAATAGCTTATGTTGATACCATCCGGGAACGGGTTTTGGATATTCCGCCTCAGTCAGTTATCACTAATGATAATTTAACCTTGCAGGTAGATGCAGTAGTTTACTGGCAAATTATAGAAATGGAGAGAGCATATTATGCAATTGAAGATGTAGGAAATGCTATTGATAATATTGTTTTAACTTCTCTGCGTTCTGAAATTGGTCGCTTACCAATGCGAGAAGTTTTGTCTACAAAAGATGAAATTGATAAAGCTTTACTGAAGAAATTAGATGAAGCGACTTCTAGCTGGGGAGTAAAAGTGATTCGTGTTGAGATTCAGAATATTATTTTTCCGGAAAAAGTGCAGGCAGCAATGGAGTCGGAAAGGGTAGCTTCAAGTGAAAAAAAAGCTAAGATTGAACAAGCAGAAGGTGAGAAGCAAGCTGCTCTTGCTAAAGCTAGAGGACAAGCAGAGTCTATAGAGCTTCTTTCCAAAACCTTAAATTTGCGTCCAGACAGTCCCGAATTTATGCAGTTTCTGATTGCTCAAAACTATTTAGAAACTAATCAGAAATTAAGTGAAAGTGCTAATTCTAAGGTGCTATTTATGGACCCGAAAGCTATGTCAGAAGCATTGGGTGAATTAATGGGAGAATCTCCTGAGTATCCTGAAATACAACTGAAAAAACCTGATTGATATCAAGTCAAAAGTATAGTAGGGTGCGAAGCGCCAAGCGTCACGCACCATCATTTCAATTAAGGTTTAGGACAAGTTCCTAATTTCCAGTCAACATAAAGATCTCGGGGGTCTGTATCTCTTAACCAACCAATGAACCTTTTATAATCAGCTATGTTGTAAGTAGCTATACAACCAACAGTACCAGGGGCACCATAATTTCGATTCCAGTCAATATGAATTTCGATCGCGCTTCTTTCAGTTGTACCAGGTTCTATATAATCTAACGGAACTGTTACTGGGCCAATACCACTTTGAAAAATTCGACCATAATAATTATCTTTACTATCAGCCCAAATAATATCCTGAATGTACCACTTTCCTTCTGGTAATGGTTCTCCAGTCATTGCCCGACTCCGAGCAGCAGTGCGGAAAAATTGTCTTAGTGGAGCACCACAACAAACTTCTAATCTGTCTTGTAGTTTTCCACTTTTAAAATAGTCCAAGTTCAGTACATAACATCCATATCTATCTTTACGATTTGTCTTTGTTAATAGTAGATAATTTTTATTTGTCGTGGATGGTGGTGCAGGAGGAGGTGGAGGTGGAGCATCTCCCCATAATTTTTTCCAGGTTATGGACTCTACTGTTGCATTATCTGTTGTAATGCCAAAATAGTCTTTTTTAAACTCGATAACTGCAAGTTCAGTTTTCTTACCAAAAACCCGCTCAAATTCTCCTTCATAATAGCCTAAATCTTTCAATCTCTTTTGTAAAGTTCTTACATCATCACCTTCACTACCTCGTACTAATACACGGTTTAGTTTTGGAGGTGTACCTTGATTATATATATCGGAAATGTTAAAAACTGAAGTTCTTTCACCAGCAGGAATTGGTTTATTCGCAGGAGCAATTACAAAATATGTAGCATTTTTATACTGAGGAAAAATACTAGCTAATAAGTTTTTATCAAACTTTTCTAGAGTTAAGATTTCTACTACTTCACCTTGATTCCAAGCTACAACTACAGTTTTCTTATTTTCATCTCGATATCCTTCTAACCAAGTTACTTTATCTTGTTCTGAAATTTCACCTTCTAAAGGTTTTTCTTCTCCTCCACTTTTGAGAAATAACCTTCTTTCATCAGCACGACGAGATACTAACCCTGGTAGTGGTACTTTGACACCACGAACTACGCCATTTACCCAACGACGAAATTCATTAGCTGCTCCTTGATAATCTCCTTGATTTAGTTTTCTTAATAAGGTACTACCTTGAAATGCACCAGTTCCTACATTATAAGAAAAAGATACTAGAGCATCGAATTGGTTTTGATTAACAGGAACTTTGATTAGTTGAGAAATTTCTTCTGCTATTCTGCTACATTCAGAAGCTAGGTATCCTTCCGCATCTCTTTCTGAAATTCTGTCTCCTAGACGAACTGTTTGTCCATTGGGATAACGAATGGTTCCATATCCAATAGTTGGTATTCCTACTGGATCTAGATAAGCATTCAGAA
Source organism: Dapis brunnea BLCC-M229 (assembly GCF_050015995.1). Taxonomy (NCBI): domain Bacteria; kingdom Bacillati; phylum Cyanobacteriota; class Cyanophyceae; order Oscillatoriales; family Microcoleaceae; genus Dapis; species Dapis brunnea. The sequence goes on from NZ_JBNHEP010000220.1 coordinate 18,218, forward strand.
AAAGTCCTTCCCATTTCTTGATTAAATCCAGGCAATTTTGTGAGATTTGCATTGTTGAGAGTTCCTATTTACAACTAAACAGTTAATATTTTTATTAATTATCAGAGCAAAACTTGATAATTAATAAAAACATTAATTAGCTATAGCATTTCTGAAGTTACTGAAGTACAGTTGTTTTTCTTCTTTTCTATTTCCTGTTTCCCGAATTACTACTCCCTACTTTGTCAAGTAAAGGAATGTGCGTACCTAACTACTCTGGGAATTGCTATATATATATTTTTCAAGGTCTTGAGAATCAAGAATAGGTATTTTCCATATTTTACTAAAAATTACTTGTTTTTGGTAAAATATATTAATAATTGATTTTGATTTGGCACTCCCAAGAGACTGTTTGTTAAATAGATATTAAGAAACTTAAGTAAGTCCTGTTTGTTTAAAAGCTGAAAGCTGAATGCTAATAGCTGAATGCTTACGGTAAACTTGATACTCAAAGTTTTTGACATCCTCACCCGGCTGTTAGGCGCGGGGATTCCTACTAAGGGTGAGCTTCTTCGGTGGATGACGTTTCACAGGCTGCTGCACCTACCCCTCTTGCTCCCCTCCCGGGAGGGGATGGGGGTGGGTTACCCTTGCCTCCGTGTCCATTTAGTGTCTCCCTTAGGGCAGCTCCTCCGCAGGAGGCAGGAGGCATCCCCAAGAAGCGATAATATATTTATTGCTGCATTCTCGTCTCTATCATGTTTTCCGCCACACTCTAGACACTCCCATTCTCTTACTCAAAGATCTAACTTTCCACTTTTAAAGCCACAATCTGAGCAAATTTGAGATGTTGCTTTCCAACGACTAATTACTCTAAAATCACGACCGTATTTTTCTGCTTTTCCTTCTAACAGTGTCCTAAATTTTCTCCAACCTAAATCTGATACCCACCCCTCTTGCTCCCCTCCCAGGAGGGGATGGGGGTGGGTTACGGTTTTGCACCATACCAGAAACGTTTCCTTCGGAATGCTTCGCAAACAAATCTTCTAAAACAATTGTTTGGTTTTTACGAATTATTTCCGTAGACAATTTATGCAGAAAATCTGTTATTGTATGCTTGAGTTTGGCCTGAAGTTTAGCTACTCTAACCCGCGCTTTTTCATACCTTTTAGAACCTCTAGTTTTCTTAGATAATGATTTGCTTAACTGGCGATACTTCTTAAGCCGTTTTTTGAGTAGTTTGGGTGCATCATTTTTTTGACCATGTAGGGAAGTTGCATGCAACGTCCCCACGTAGCAAAAGTTTTGATACCTAAATCTATACCTACTGAATTATCAGTTTGAGGTAAGGTTTTGGCACAAGTTTATACTGCAAAACTTAATAAATATCTAGTAGGGGCGATTCGCGAATCGCCCCTACAATCTTTGATTACTTTTACTGATGATGGAGCAGCAGGTAATTCTCACAGGCGAAATTATTTTTAACTTGCCAATTTTTGCTAAATAAACTTTATGTCGAGCTACTTTAAACCCTCATGCATGTAAACCTTGGAGTCTGCCCATGACTTTCTAATGCATGAATTTAGGAGTTTTAACAGGTCTACTATTTCTCTTACCTTTAGTCGAAGTCAAGAAATTTTGATCAGCCTGGTTTAAATCATTTAAAGATTTTACCCACCCCCATCCCCTCCACCGGAGGGGAGCTAGAGGGGTGGGTGAAACCTCTGATAACCATTCTCTGTCCTCAGTCTTTTTAGCTTGAGTAATAAAGAGTTTTTGTAGTTTAGAATTAGTGGGCTTCTTTTCTTTAAGACTGTATTTTTCCTGACAGCAAGCTAGACTATCATTCCAAACAACTCGAACACAACCAAATAGCTTGGCTAGTCGGTATTTTTGTACTGGTCTTGGATAGATCCGATACTTAAATCTACCTTTCATAATCTGACTTTCAAACTAACATTATTATAACATATTTTTTGAAATAAAATCAACTAAAAAGTCCCCCGCTTAAGGGCGAGGCGCATACCCCAATTTTTCCGTAAATTAGAACTTCTTGAGATTGTCCACCACCTGGATCGGTTTCTATAATTTGGAAAATCTTAGAAAACTTTGAGGTTGAACACTGATAATATAATTAAGTACCTGTGCAAAATTAATTTAACCTTTTTAGGAGAAGAAAAAATTGCCCACTCTTGGTGTCAACATCGACCACGTTGCCACAATTAGACAAGCGCGACAAACTGTAGAACCTGACCCAGTAGCAGCAGCAGTTTTAGCTGAACTAGCTGGTGCTGATGGTATTACTGCCCATCTGCGCGAAGACCGTCGCCATATTCAAGAACGAGATGTCCGTATTCTCCGACAAACGGTGCGGACTCATTTGAATCTAGAAATGGCCCCTACTGATGAAATGGTGGCGATCGCTCTGGAAATTAAACCAGACTATATTACTCTTGTACCAGAACGCCGGGAAGAAGTTACTACGGAAGGGGGTTTGGATGTGGCTGGAAATCTTCCCCAGATGAGGCAAGTTGTAGCCCAGTTACAGGGGGCGGGTATTCCTGTAAGTATGTTTATTGATGCAGAAAAAGCCCAAATAGAAGCTTCCGCTGAAATTCAGGCCAAGTTTATTGAACTCCATACAGGATGTTATGCTGAAGCTGGTGATGAAGCTGGTCGCCACAAAGAATTGACTGTTTTGGCAGATGGATGCAAAATAGCGATCGCTGCTGGTCTCCGAGTAAACGCTGGACATGGCCTCACCTATTGGAATGTTTATCCAATTGCTTGTCTAGAAGGTATGGAAGAACTCAATATTGGTCATACAATTATTTCTAGGGCGGTACTCGTGGGTATGGAGCGAGCTGTCCGTGAAATGAAACTAGCTATTCAAGGCCAGTTCTAATTACCGAATTTTTCGGTCTAAAGCCTTGCTCTTAAAAAAGCGGTTAGCAGTAAGCACTCAGCACTCAGCAAGATTATTTTTCTAAACTTTAGAAGGGGTTTCAACGCCGACTCAATAATCATGGGCTTGGGGTTGCAGGGGATTTTAACAATCGGTCAAAAAGCTGAAGGCCGAAGTTCCGACCCATGAGGCTAGCTGAATACTTTTAGCTCATGGCTAGTTAAGCGGGCAATTTTTTGGTTGATTAAATAGAAGGACATAAGGTATAGTATTGTTGTCGCGGGTAGGCAATCCGAGACATTAAACGGACGCAGAGGGAAGCGTAACCCACCCCCATCCCCTCCCGGGAGGGGAGTAAGAGGGGTGGGTGCAGCACCCGATGAAACGTCAACTCACCGAGGAGCTACGGCTCGGTAGGAATCTTCGTGTCTAACCGCCGGAGATGATGTCAATAATTTCTTATTTATTGATGGAAATGGAAACTTACTATTACGTCTTAGCTAGTAAAAAATTTTTACTGGAGGAAGAACCCCTGGAAGAAGTATTCAGGGAGCGCACAAGAGATTATCACGAGAAGGAAAAAGAAATTGATTTTTGGTTAATTGCTGAACCTGCTTTTTTAGAAGCTCCTGAAATGGCTAGCATTAAAGAAAAATGCCCTCAACCTGCTGCAGCGATTATTTCTACTAATCCTCAAATTATTAGCTGGTTTAAATTACGCTTAGAGTTTGTACTTACAGGAGAATTTCAAGCACCTTCAGACACTATTCCTCAGCCTTTGGCTTCTCTGGCACCAGCTTCTACGAAAGATTCTTAGATTAGGGGTTGCTGATTAAAGATAAAAGCATTCAGAGATAAAGACTTTAGCATTTTTTTTGTCGAAAAAATTGCCAGCTTTTAGGTTGCTATAAGCTACAAAAAGTTAGCATTTTGGACAGATAAGGGCAGAAAAATCAACGGAGAATTCTTCCGACTACCTCCTCTATAATTCCCATTTCTCCTAACTACTCCCTAATTAGAGAATAGGCAAAATAGCCTCCTTAACTATGTAAGCATTCAGCCGTCTGCTATTAGCTAGCCTCCTGGGTCGGAACTATGTTTTTCATGTCGCGTAGCGAAACAGCTATGGGTTATTAACTTATTGTCACATTGTCAAATTTATGAAAAATTAGTCTCCAAGGAGAATTTAAGAGTTATGAATGAAATTGGTCATCAGCTAACCTTATTAGTTATTACTTTTAAAAGCTGAGAGCTGAGAGCTGAGAGCTAAGATCTGAATGCTTACTTGACTATTAACCATTTTTTCCCAATGACTAATACTCAACTGCAACTGAATAAATCTTGGTTGGGGAGGCTAAAAAGTTTGATAGCCTCAACTTTTTTATTCTTGTCATTTTTGACAATTGAGGAAAAATATGCTATTGCCATTGAAGATTGTCAATCTCCTGCCAGTGATGAATATTTATTAGTCATAGTTACAGAGACACCTGCAAATCAAGATATAGTTCGTCGTAGTCTGCCACCAGATATTACAATAGATGTCTGTAGCTACATTGACCAGACTGTTAGCAGTATCCGAGGCTTTGATGACAAAGATGTGGCTAGTGATTGGGCAAGATATATTCAAGATATTGTAGGGTTGCGTGCCTATGTAGTTAGACCCAGTGAGGAAACACAAGTGCCTGATGGCCCTTTACCTGCCCCTCCAGAAATAGGCTTTAATCCTCAACCTTTAGGTAGTGGTTATGCTGTTTTAGTTGATTATAATAATCAACCAGAAATAGCTTTACAGTTGGAAAGAAGTTTAGGGCGTAATGTCGGTTTAGCTGCTTATGGTCAAAAACCTTTTTTATTAGTAACCTATACACAGAGACGTCGAGCTGCGACAAATAGTATGTTCAACTTAAGCGATCGTGGATTTTTAGCTTTTGTTGTAGATAGTAGTAGGGTCACATTAATTAGTCCTAGAATTAAATTAACTAATTAATAACTGAAACTAGCGAGCCAAGATACAACTACTCCCAGACAAAAACCTGCTATGACCTGTACAGGAGTATGACCTAACAACTCTTTGAGACGGTCTTGATTAAGATGATGGTCTTCCTGGAATAATTCATCTATAATTTGATTAAGAATTCGAGCTTGTAATCCGGCTGCTTGACGAACTCCTGCTGCATCATACATCACAATAATTGCAAAAACTAAAGCAAGGGCAAACTCTGGACTAGCCCAACCCTTTGTTTGACCTACTCCTACTGCCAATGCTGCTACAAATGCAGAATGGGCACTAGGCATTCCCCCACTCGTAAATAAAGCTTGTAAATTAATCTTGTGATGTTGAACTAACTCTACTACTATCTTCAAAAATTGAGCCATGATACAAGCCAGGAGAGCAACCCATAGAACGTAATTGTCCATTATTTCGCCAATATTCTGCATATTGCACCCCTAGTTACTGCGGCTGATAATAAAATCTGCTAAAGCTATTAGTGGCAATGCCTTTTCTCCAAAAATTTCTAACTCTGCTTTGGCATTCTGAACCAGTATTTGAGCTTGACACCGAGATTTTTCTAATCCCCAAATTGCTGGATACGTTGCTTTTTGAGCATCAAGATCCTTTCCAGCAGTTTTTCCTAGCTCTTCTGTAGTAGCAGTAATATCGAGAATATCATCAACTATTTGAAAAGCCAAACCAATATTTTGAGCATAGCGGGAAAGTTTCTGTACATTAGTTTGAGATGCACTCGCAAGTAGAGCACCACAAACTACACAAGCTTCTAAAAGAGCGCCTGTTTTATGAGTATGGATAAAATGTAGGGTTTTTTCAGATACCTGTGAGAGACCCTCGGAAGCTAAGTCCACTACTTGGCCTCCAACTAACCCTGCTGCTCCGACCGCTTTTCCCAACCGAGCAATGACTTGTAGAACTTGTTGTGGTAGTACATCTTTAGTTTGAGTAGCTACAAACTCAAAGGCATAACTTAATAAACCATCTCCTGCAAGAATTGCAATATCTTCACCATAAACTTTATGATTGGTCAACTTACCTCGGCGATAGTCATCGTTATCCATTGCGGGTAAATCATCATGGATTAACGACATGGTGTGGATCATCTCTAATGCACAGGCGGTGGGCATTGCCATTTCTATATTTCCACCTGCTAATTCACAGGTCGCCAAACAAAGAATTGGACGTAAACGTTTACCACCTGCTAATAGAGAATAGCGCATTGCCTCATAGATTTTTTCTGGGTAGACTACGCTGATAGAACTGTCAAGAGCTTTTTCAACTAGAGCTTTTCGCTCTGCTAAATATGTAGATAGGTCAAAAGTTGTATCTATTTGAAATTGAGGGAGCATGGGATTAATCTGGTGGCCAGTCTTTGGCATTAGCACCATAGATTATACACTTTATTGGTTTCAATCCTAAAAATTTATTTAAGGGAATAGGGAATAGGGAATAGGGAGTAGGGAGTAGGTGAAGACAGAATTATTTGTTACTTACTTTTTACCATAACTTTAGGAGTATGAATAAAGAGCAAGAAAAAAAGTAGAAAGGAAATTATCTTGAATCAGGTCATCGTTATGATAAGGCAGGAGGCAAGAAGTTTTTGATAACTTTACTGTTGATTACAGACTTAATTGAAATATAACTTGCAGTAAATTTATAGCAAAACTCTATAGATATGTTAAAACTATAGCGCTACAGTATATTAAGCATTTATGCCTTGCTCAAGGTGTTAGTCAGTCGAATTATCTGATCGAAGTGCTCCAACTTTCTACGGTATTCTGTAATAACATCGCTACAGTCATCGGGCCAATTCCACCAGGTACAGGAGTAATATATTCTGCTATCTCTTCCACAGAGTCAAATTGAACATCTCCCACTAATCGACTATTACCTGCTTCATCTACAACCCGGTTAATTCCTACATCTATAACTACTGCTCCTGGTTTCACCATCTCAGCAGTAATCATGTTTGGTTTACCCACTGCTGCGACAAGAATATCTGCATTCCTGGTTATGACCTCTAAATTTTGAGACCGGGAATGGGCAATTGTTACTGTACTATTGGCCTCCAATAACATTAATGCCATCGGTTTGCCCACTAAAATGCTTCGCCCTAGTACAACTGCCTGTTTTCCTTGTAATTCAATATTATATTCCTGTAGCAAGCGCATAACTCCTGCGGGAGTACAACTGCGTAAACCCTTTTCACCACGGAGTAGTTGTCCAAGATTCATGGGATGGAGTCCATCTACATCTTTGCTAGGGTCAATTTGATAGAGTAATGAGGTAGAGTCTAAATGTTCTGGTAAGGGTAACTGTACAAGAATACCGTCTACTTGTGGGTCTTGGTTTAATTGTTGAATTACTTGGGTTAGTTCCGCTTGAGATGTTTGAGCTGGAAAATGTTTCCCGAAGGAGGCAATACCTACTTTGGCGCAGGATTTTTCTTTGTTACGGACATATACTGCACTAGCAGGGTTATCTCCTACCATTAATACTGCTAAACCTGGAGGACGACCAATTTGACTTTGTAGAGACTGAACTTTTTGTTGGAGTTCAGCTTTGATCTTTTTGGCCAGACCTTTACCGTCTAATTTATTTGTCATTGCTATTTCCTGTTTGATTTTTAATTTTAAAAGCTGTATCTAATGACTTCTAGATAAAATTATTTATTTCAATTTTTGATTTGAAATTAATGAATTATCTTGTTAACAGGATAATAATAGTATGGTTCTCAGTATATAAAGGTAGATTTTGTGATGTTTTAAATAAATAAAAATAATGTTTAATTTTTAGTATTCAAATAGAATTGAATCTTTTCTTGGTATTATGGAGCAACAAAATCATCTTATTTGTGTGGTAATATTCTTATGTTAGCTTTTTGATAAAACAAGACTTCAGAAGTGAGAATTGAAAAGATTTTGATGTGAATTTTAAATATTAATAAATTGTTCGGAATAATCAATTTGTAATTGCTATAGTAATAACCAGAAAAATATTATGTAAATTATCAATAGGGAAAAAAGTTTTGATGATAACTAGATCGCCCACTAAAAAAGCTTTGGAAATGAATTACATGCAAATATTCCATAGATTTTCGTCTTGGTTTTTGCTGCTTAATTCTGCTTTATTAAATTCATTGTTTGATAAATTTAGAATTATTCTGATGATGTTTTTGGTGACAGGACTAATTAGTTGCAGTCAAATTACACAAACAGCTATTAAATTAAATCTCAATGTAAGTCGAATCGATCAAATTCAAACAAAAGGTAAAATTGATAATCAAGTATATTTAAAAGGTACTGTAGAAAGCCGTGCTCCATTTATAGAAACAGGCGCTTATGAATTAACAGATAATACGGGGAGTATTTGGATATTTACTACTGCAGAATTACCAAAGATAGGAACAGAAATAACAATTAAAGGAAAAATACGTTATCAAAGTATTGTTGTTTCAGAATTAGGTAATCAGGATGTTGGAGATTTTTATATAGAGGAACTAGAACGAATAGAAGAAGATAATGATGAACAACAATAATTTACCTCATGTGGCGATCGCTATTCTTTACCGAGAAGGGAAATTTCTCCTACAATTACGAGATGATATTCCTGGTATTGCTCACCCTGGTAAATGGGCTTTTTTTGGAGGTCATATAGAAACAGGAGAAAAACCGGAGGAGGCTGTAAAACGAGAATTAGCTGAAGAAATAAGTTATACACCTGACATAGTTTCCGAGTTTGGTATTTACTATGACACTAATGTTGTTCGTCATGTATTTTCTGCTCCCTTAACTGTGGAATTAAAAGATTTAGTTTTGGGAGAAGGCTGGGATATGGGGTTATTAACTCCAGCAGAAATTAAGGCAGGTAAAGCTTATTCTGAGAATGCAGGAATGGAGCGATCGCTTGGTGAATTTCATCAAAAAATCCTCTTAGATTTTATGAGTAAATATCCTACTTTGATTGATTGAAACTTTCAAATTATTCTAGATAATTTTGTCTGCTGGTTACTAGGAATTAACTATACTAATCTGCTAGTAATTAAAACAGAAATTATTTATAATTTCCAGCATACAGCACTTTCCATTGTTATGAGGTAGACCTATCGCGGGCAAGATGCCCGCACTACAATAATTTTACTATCCAAATTTGTACCTCATTTGTCCGAAATCTGCTGTAAGATTTCAGGTTAAGAAACTGATAACTGATAACTGATAACTGATAACTGAAATTGCTTTGGCTTACGATAATACTTGTAAATATTTAGCAGAAACTTATGCTCCGAATTTTGTCCGTTGGTTACTGGGAATTAACCCTACTAACGTGGAAGTAATTAAAACAGAAATTATTCCTGAACCTATTCGGTCTGATGCTTTGATTCTGCTACAAATAGATCGGAAAATTCTGCATCTGGAATTTCAAACTTTGCCTTACTCTGACCCACCAATACCCTATCGAATGCTAAAATATTGGACGTTGCTTTATGGGAAATATTGGTGTGATATTGAGCAAGTGGTTATATTGTTAAAAGAAACTGATTCAGAATTAGCTTCTCAAGATAAATTTGAAAGACAAAAGACTCGGCATTCTTATCGAGTAATTCGACTTTGGGAGGAGGAGTCGGCTCCTTTTCTTGCCGATAATGCTTTATTGCCATTAGCAACTTTAACTCGTAGTGAAACTCCGACAGCTTTATTGTCAGAAGTAGCAGAAAGAATTGGTAGAATAGAAGAGCCAGATCGACAAAGAAATATTTCTGCTGCTGCGGAAATACTAGGAGGTTTAAGGTTTGATAAAAATTTAATTCGTCAACTTTTGAGGGAGGAAATAATGAAAGAGTCTGTAATTTATCAAGATATTCTTCAGAAAGGAGAACAAATTGGTGAACAACGTGGTGAACAACGTGGTTTGCAAATAGGTTTAGAACAGGGTTTAGAACAGGGCGAACAAAAGGGAGAAGCTACAGTTATTATCATATTAATAACTCACAGATTTGGAAATGTTTCTGAGGAAATAGAAGCTAAAATTCAGAGTTTATCTATTTCTCAGTTGAATGAATTGGCGATCGCTCAATTTGATTTTACTTCTCTGGAGGATTTGATTAATTGGTTAAGTGAATCTGAGAATTAATTAGTAGTTTTGTCAATCTGAGTTTTGAGGAATTTAATGACTGGAGAGTTTAAGATTCTGATTCAAATTCCTTTTTTACTTGAATAGTAAGCTTAACAAATGAAAGAATCTGTAATTTATAAAGATATTTTTCAGACAGGTTTTGAACGGGGTTTAAAACAGGGAATAGCTAAAATAATTATCCTTTTTCTGACTCATTGTTTGGGAAATATTCCTGAAGAAATAGAAGCTAAAATTCGGAGTTTATCTATTTCTAAGTTGGATGAACTTGCAGATGCTCAGTTGGATTTTACTTCTCTGGATGATGTGATGAATTGGTTAAGTGAATATTAGAATTAAAGAAGCTCGTAGTAGCGTGTCTAGGCTAAAGTCGTGGATAAAAAACCTAACCCCCCAACCCCCTTCCCTACCAGGGAAGGGGGAAAAGATTCTCCCCTCTCCTTGCAGGAGAGGGGTTGGGGGAGAGGTCTTCATTTGCTCGATCCTTACCCACATTTTCAAGCTAGACGCGCTGGTAGGGGTGGTTTTGAAGAATAAATGCCTAATTTCTCAAGGATTTTGGTTAAACCTGTCCCTACTTACTTCTGACTTCCCACCGCCAACACCATCACACAAACGTCTATCGCTTTCACTGACAGTAGGGTTATTTTCTAGGTAGTCGCGCATCCAGTTGCAAGCCCACTCATGGAGGTGATCGAACTTCCAAACATTCCACAATTTCACTGTATTGTCACCACTTGCAGAAGCAATAGTCTCTCCATCGGGACTAAATGCTACACCATTGACAAAATCTTCATGGCCGGTGAGAGTCTGCAATAATTTCCCCTGACGGTTCCACAACTTCACTGTTTTGTCAGCACTGGCAGTTGCAATTGTCTCTCCATCCGGACTAAATGCTACACCATTGACCCAATGCTCATGGCCGTTGAGAGTCTGTAATAATTGACCCTGACGGTTCCACAACTTCACTGTTTTGTCAGCACTGGCAGTTGCAATTGTCTCTCCATCCGGACTAAATGCTACACCATTGACCGAATCCTCATGGCCGGTGAGAGTGTGCAATAATTGACCCTGACGGTTCCACAACTTCACTGTTTTGTCACGACTTGCAGAAGCAATAGTCTCTCCATCTTGACTAAATGCTACACCATTGACCAAACTCTCATGGCCGGTGAAAGTATGCAATAATTGACCCTGACAGTTCCACAACTTCACTGTTTTGTCACGACTTGCAGAAGCAATAGTCTCTCCATCT
>NZ_JBNHEP010000221.1:0-2144 GCF_050015995.1 Dapis brunnea BLCC-M229
AAACTGGTTTACTCACTGCTGTTACTGTAGTCTATGTTTATGAAAACCGCTATAAAACCAACAAATTTTGTACCTCACTCAGAGATGGGAGTGGCTATAGATAAATTTTTCTCTCAGCTTCAGTCAAACATAATGTGACTTTTTATCATCCTCAGAAGTGGATATTACATATTGTCTGAAAACTAGCAAAACTGAAAATAATGTTTCTTGTTCTTGCATTTTAGTTTCTATCAAAAAATGTCGCCCTACAGATTTTATGGTATTAAATAATTCCTGTGGCGAAACTTGAGTATCTGTTAACAACTGAGAAATAGGAACAGGTTCAATTTTATCACTCAGACAAGTAATAAATTTTTGTTCTATTTCCGAAAAACGCTGCCAATGCTTTTCTAAAATTATTGCTAATTCTTCACTTATCGGGACTTGAGCAAATTTGCAACCCAAACAAACCCCAAACTCTCTTGATGAGCGGTAAATACGTCGATGTTTTCATCTAACCACTTGATCAAACGGTAAGATATCGCTGTACGATCGGGCTTCTAAAGTATCAGTAAAAGTCTTTAACGGTTTGTTAGCCCAACCCCTTCTTATGCCTCCAGTTAACTGATGCCAGATCATAAATGTATAAGCACGAGCGGACTAAAATAAAATGCCTTTTTCAGCTGATTTTATCTCTGACTTGATATTCTCTTAGCCCTAACCGTCCTTTGGCTTCTAATCACGAAAACTTCTACCCAATTTCTCTTAGAATAAGTAGAACATATCCGTTCTGGAGTTACATATTTGTGTTCGAGATTAGTAATATAATAGAGTTGTCGCTAAATAGAGGGGAAAAATCGCTCAAACCTAGACAGAGCAAAAATTTCAGGCGTTTTTACTTGCCAATGGTTATAATCCTTACAGGACAAGGCTTTTGGGAATTTTTAAGCTTATAAAGCGACAAGTCTAATAGTTAATATCAGTGGCATCAGAAAAATTTTTAGCATTCATCACGATAGCTATAGTTTTTTGACCTGACATCCTAGATCGTTGTACTTCTAATGTGGCTAGCCAAACTTCATGAGCATTTTTTGTGCTTAATTGAACTAAGTTAAAGGCCTGTGGGGATATACTTTCAGCTAGCTGGTCTAATCTAATTTCCTCTTGAATATTCTTCTGTTTTTTGATAATTACTTTTCTATTTTTAGCTAATCCTCCTATATAAGTTAAATTTCTTTTTTCTAGTTGATTCAAGAATGATGTATTGTGACCATATCCCCCATCAATTAACACAATTTCAGGCCGATGTCCTCGCTGACAAACATTGGTCAACTAGAGACATTGCTAAGTCTGGTTTCTGAACAAATTATGGGTCTTTTTTTCCTCAAGCTCAAGAATCCGCTTTTTGAGATCAAGCTATATCTAAAGGTAGACTTTTTACTCCATCATCAAGATGAGTTGTCACCACAACTACACCATTGTCTGTTTTTCCTATTTCTCCTATATATTGCCGCCCTACTCCTGCAGTTAAATTACCACTTCTTGCTCCGTCTTTACCCTGAGGAAACCTCAGGGCAGGCGGTGCGCTTTTTCTGTGGCCTGAATCGTCTATAATTAAAGCAAATGAACGAGAAGGTTTTGTTTGACGAGATTCCCACATCACTTGAAGACGACGCTCCCATACCAGCATTTACGGACCAATTTGCTATAACTAAAAAATGCCGTAATTTGTGGTATGACAGACCTACGGTGTTATTCGACATTTGAGACAAGTTTTTTCTTTGACTTTCTCAAGAGCAATCCTCCTATATAGTCTCTAAACCCAGTTGTTTGAGCTTTTGTCTTTAATACATCGTTAAAGGGATTTGCTTACGCAACGCTTGCGCGAACCCACCATCGATGGAAACAAGAAGGCATGGCCACTGAAGTTGTTTCTTTGATCAAACTTACCCCCGGTCAGTAATTAACGTAAAATACATATCAGGTATATATTATACCCTTATTAATTATTAATTATTAATTATTAATTATTGAAAGTGCTTCACCACCAACCAAACAAACCCAAAAAAAAAGCTCTCTAAAAATAGAGAGCTTTTTTAATTAATCAATCAAAAATTAACCCTTGATAGCAGGAGCTTCTACTGCTGCTAAATCTAGAGGGAAGT
>NZ_JBNHEP010000222.1:0-9997 GCF_050015995.1 Dapis brunnea BLCC-M229
TTCCCTGTTCCCTACCTTTGCTATACAATACCGATGCTACCGGACATGATATCACAAATAGTTGCCAACTTTAAATGTTAAATAATTGGCTGAAACTATTGTATTGTAAAAGTTTTTAGTAATCTCAAATCTGACTTCTAACTTCTGAATTATGACTTCCGTGAAACGGTATAACCTTGGCATCTTTCAATATAACTAGAAGCAGTGCGATCGCCAGAATTCTCCGCCATACATTCTTCAAATAAACGCTCTGCTTCAACAAAAGACTTCTGATAATATAACAGCACTGCCCTTTCAAACTTTTCCTTAGTAGTTATTTTAGCATCTCGCAAGTCTGGTGGATCGGCAGAAAATACTTCAAATAAACCAACTGCTTCAGCTTTTCCTTTAGCTTTCACTAATCCAAGAAATCGCACTCCAACATCCGTCGCTGCACCCCTGCCATCGGTGAATCTCTCCAAGGCAAGTCTTCTGTAGATACAACAACACGTTCTTGTAAATCAGCATTCAGTTTCATAAGTTACCTCGAATAATTTATGTATAGACTAGACGTCTGAATTATCGGAGATGTCTATACTGGACAGACACAGCTAAAATGCTCCAATAAGTGTAGGTTGGGTAGAACAAAGTGAAACCCAACCTACATTTTTGGGCATCTCATGCCACTACAAATAGCTTTCGCCTTTAACTAGCTATCAGCATTTTAGCTAGCGTCCTAGGTCGGAACTGGGTTTTTTCCTGACAGAATGTTCCGCAAACATGTCGCGTAGTGTTTCATGTCGGCAATAGCCGAAAACAGCTTTTTGATCTTGGGTTAAATCCCCGGCAACCTCAAGCACCAGATGGTTTAGTCGGGGTGGAAATCCCCTCCTAAAGCTAAAAAAAGTCCTAATGCTGACCGCTGACTGCTGACTGCTAACTGTTATTTAACTCCTAAGCTTACGCTTGAGTTAAAGAATAAGGACTGGTCAACTGCTCCAATTGTGTAATCAATAAACTGAGGAACAAACCAACATCTGTCACTACACCTATAGATTCAACGGAACCACGATCGCTTAATTTAGTCACCACTGCCGGATTAATATCCACACAAACCATCTTCACTCCAGCAGGTGTCATATTCCCTACCCCAATAGAGTGCAACATAGTTGACAACATCAAAACCATGTCAGCACCTTTCAACAACTCAGCGTATTCTTCCTGGGCTTTAATCAAATCCATCTGAGTATCAGGTAGAGGTCCGTCATCACGAATTGAACCAGCTAAAACAAACGGCACATTATTCTTAACACACTCATACATCACCCCATGTGTAAGAACACCAGTCTCAACTGCTTTAGCAATACTACCACAACGCCGAATAGTATTAATAGTCTTCAGATGATGTCGGTGTCCCCCATGAACCGCAACTCCCTGTTTCATATCCACACCGAGAGAAGTTCCCATGAGTGATTGTTCAATATCGTGAACTGCTATAGCATTACCACCTAGCAACGCTTGTATATATCCCTGACCAATCAAACTTGCTAAATGTTGGCTACCCCCAGTGTGAATCACAACTGGACCTGCTGTAACTACTACTTTGCCTCCGCGATCGCGAATTTGCCGTAATTCCCAGGCTACTTGTTCAACTACTAATTCTACACGACGTTCGCTAGAAACGCCAGCAGACATAAAGCTGAACTCTTCTTGGTTTCGTTTTTCACGGGATTCTGTTTTACGGATAGTGCGAATACCTGCTACATCTACTACTACCTGTTCGCCAATTTTTACATCCCGCAGGACTTTGCATTTGGCTTGAATCTTACCTTCTACCTCAGTAATGGCGATCGCTCCATCCATCCTTTGATTTTGGACTCGTATCCACTGACCTTTAACTCTAACTTCAGTGGGATAAATAGTAGTAACATAAAAATTATCAGCAGCAACACCATTTTGTTCTACTGGCTCCAATTTAGCATCCTCAACATCTTCACTAGGAATTACTGCCCCAATGTCAATAAGCTGACTCATTATTTCTTCCATGACTTCATGGGAAGGTGCAGAAACTTTCACTTCAGCAAGGGAAGTGCTTTGACGTTGTTCTCCGAGATTAAAGTTGACAACTTTGAAACTACCACCACCTTCAACTATTAAATCTAAAGCTTGATTAATTAAGCCAGAATCAAGTAAATGTCCTTCCATCCGAACAGTACGACTTTCGACCAGCACTCTAGCTTGACGATCTGGTATAATTGGTTCGTTGACTCGAAGAGTGAGACATTTTGCTGCACCACCTGCTTTCAGGAACTCACTTAAGGGAGTTTCAATGACGTTGAAACCTGCTTCGGTAAGACCTGATTTCAAATCGTCACTAACCTTGTTCATGATGATGGTTTGATTAATATTAACTGCATTGCAGGCAAAATTAACGGCATCTGCTTCTGCTACTATAATCCTTTTTTCTGGTGGCACTCGCATTTCAATGATACGGTTGGAGTAGGAGTCGAATGCGGGTGGATAATAGAGTAAGTAACCACCAGTTAGGGGACAGAAACAGGTATCAAGGTGGTAGAAACGCTCGTCTATGAGTCGTAGGGATAGCACTTCCATGTCAAGCCATTTTGCCAGAAGTGGGTGGGAGTCGAGTTCGGAACGGAAGCCATATCCTGCCCAGAGATAACGACCTTCTCTGTCTAGGAGAGCATCCCCTGCACCTTCAAAGGGTAGGTCTTTGGGGAGTTCGTGAACAATAAAGCCTTGGTTGAGGAACCATTCTTTGAAGTGGGGTTCTTCCCCTTGACGTTCTTTGTGATAGAAACGACTAAGAACTACTGTATTTCCCAGAATTAGACCTGCATTAGCGGTAAATACCATGTCCGGCCAACCTTTTTGGGGTGGTACTAGGTCTACAATAGCGTGTTCTTTAATAATATCATGGAGTTTATACCATTGTTCGACAGAGCGATCGCGCGAGGATTTATGGATGTTGCCCTCCATCCAAGGGTTAATTACATAGTCCACATCGTAGTGGTCGGGGGCGCATAAGAGAAAGCGAATTGAATCAGTCATAATTATTACCTGGCAGATGCTATATGTATAGGTCTACTGACTTTATTTAAACCCCGTCCTTAAGGACGGGGTCTTATCAATGGAAAACCCACTCCTAAAATTATTCAGGAGCGGAATTTTAGTGTATAAAGGCTAACACTTTATATTATCACGGTAGGGACACATCTAATGCTTTTTTTTGAGGATAATTAGGGAGTAGGGAAAATAGGCCAGAGGACAAGGAACAAGCAAAAAATATTTACCGGGCTAATTAAAATAGTGCTTTATATTTGTCGTGGTAGCTAGAGGAAGTTATATCAAATCTGCCTAATTGCACATAGATCCAATTACGTTGTCATTAGAATTTAAGCCTATTGATTGTGAGGTTGTTTAACCGGATTTGATATTATCTCTCAAAAAGAGGCTATTATTAGCAAAAAGTCTACTTGAGCATAATAAACTTTTATTGGCTCATAGGAGAAAAAGTTAAATGATGGATTTTTACAAGTATCATGCACTAGGGAATGATTATATAATCATAGACCCTAATAAAACTGATATATACATTAACAAAGAAAATGTTGAAACTATATGCAGCCGGAATACTGGTCTAGGAAGCGATGGAATTTTATATGGTCCAATCTTTAACGATGGGAAAATTAAGTTAAGAATATTTAACCCTGATGGTAGTGAAGCTGAAAAAAGTGGTAATGGAATCCGTATGTTTTCTAAATATCTGGGAGATGTTGGCTATATCAAAGAACGCACTTTTTCAATATCTACTGTAGGCGGTGAAGTATCTGTAGAAATAATTAATCTCAAGGATGGATTAATTAAAGTAGATATGGGCTTAACAACTTTTCAGAGTGACTTAATTCCAGTTGCAGGAGAGCGTCGAAAAGTAATACGAGAACCTATAAAAGTAGGTGATGAATCCTTAGAAGTAACCTGCATTTCTATTGGCAATCCTCATTGCGTTATTCCTGTAACAAACATCTCACAAGAGAGAGTGCTTCAACTAGGTCCAAAAATAGAAAATCACCCAATCTTCCCCAATAGAATCAATCTACAGTTATTGCAGGTTCTTGATAGGTATAACATTCAAATAGAAATTTGGGAACGCGGTGCTGGATACACAATGGCTTCTGGCAGTAGTAGCTGTGCAGCTGCGAGCGTAGCTTACGAGTTAGGATTGGTGGAAAGAGAGGTAAAGGTATATATGCCAGGAGGTGAAATTGATATTGATATAAAGCCTAGTGGTCGTGTATACATGACTGGCGTGTCTAACGCTGTTGCTGAAGGTATGTTTTTACAAGAATTTAAAAGTATATTAATGGGAAAGTCATAATTCACTACCGCTCTTAGAAACCTACGATTATCTAGAAAATCTATGATTTTCTATAAATAATCTGTTCTATTCCTGCTTCCCACCTGGCAACGTCGGCGTTATCCAGTCCACAGACTGACACGGACGAACTGCCCGCCATAGCTAAATTTAATGCTGCATTCAAATCTCGGTCGCAGCTAAAATTGCAGTATTCGCACTTAAACACTCTTTCTGACAAAGACAGAGACTCTTTAACATTTCCACAATTAGAGCAAGTCTTAGAACTAGGAAACCATCTATCTACAACGGTGAGTTGAGAACCGTATAACTCACACTTGTACTCTAGCTGTCTGCGAAACTCGTAAAATCCCATATCAGCAACCGCCTTAGCTAGCTTGTGATTTGCCATCATTCCTGATACATTTAAGTCTTCTATTACTATTTGGCTGTGGTTTTTAGCCAAATAAGTAGTCAGTTTATGCAATGTATCTTTTCTGATGTTGGCTATCCTATTGTGTAACTGAGCTATTTTTAGCTGTGCTTTTTTCCAGTTCTTAGAAAACTTGACTTGATGCCGATTTAAGTATTGTAACCGAGAGAGTTTTGTTTCTAACTTTTTGTAAGATTTAGCCCCAACAAAAACTTCACCAGTTGATAGTGTAGCCAGTGATTTCACACCCAAATCCACACCAACTACATCAACTAATTTTTCAGTGACTTGAGGTTCTGTTTCTATCTTGAAGCTAATGAACCAGCGACCCGCTTTTTTAGTTATAGTTACAGACTTAGCAGTAACATTATCTGGCAAGACTTCAAAAGTTTTTATCCATCCAATTCGGGGCAGTTTTATATGATTAAAACCTAATGATATTGAACCATCTAAAGTGAAGCTATCATCTCTACCTTTTTTCTTGAATTTAGGTATTCCCGACACTTTGCTAAAACAACGCTTCCAAGCAAGGGATAAATATCTCAAAGCATACTGAGGTGCTGTTTTAGATACTTCGTAGTACCAAAAGTTTTGGGGTTTGACCATTGCTACCAGAAGCTTATGTAAGTCAATTGCACTGGGGAATTTAAGTTTATCCCTTGCAGGATTATGGGAGTTATGATTAAGGATATTTTTAGTCAACCATAATCCCCAATTCCAAGCGTGGCGAGCTACACCAGCGTGTTTGGCCAGTATTGTCTTTTGTTTATTATTTGGGTGTAGTTCGGTTTTAAATCCTAGTAGCATGAAAAAGATAATCTCAGATTTTTATAGATAAAACCAGATTTTAGCCAACAGTTACAAGCCCTAAAGACACCTGTATCAAGGGCCAGCTTTGAACATATGGTGGTCAAAAAAGTAGTTATGACACCCGAATGCGTATTTTTAACTGTTAAGCATGAGGAGCTTCTCAAGTGGCACTTAGGGATCTAGGTTGGCTATAGATTGAATGTTGCCCAGCGGACAGCATTGAATTCAGCAACTCCTGTTGCGGGATTTTTATAGAAAAGCAAATAACACCAGATCCGGTTATGACAAGCTAGTTTTTCCAAATCCTTCTAACCCTTCTGCCTCCAGCATAAATGCCTTACTTTTCTAATAAACCTCCCTTGACAATGTATTATTGTTATCGCTTGGAACGTCAAGAATTGTGTCAGTTTATTGAATACATGAGCCGTACTATCAAGCTGAGAATTCCTGAGATAGGGCAAAATTTAGGAAAGGATCGAAGTCGGTTAGAAGTTGGTTTAGAGTTTTTCTGAAATCTTGCGGAAGAACCAGAGAGCATCGTTACTATAGTAATCTATCAATGTGTGGCTAAACGCTTCTAGTGATGTCTAAGGGAAGGGGGTTCGGGACTAAAAATGGCTCCACTGGCATAAGCTAACTGGAGAATTACAGAGGTAATGAGCCAATAAACTGGTGCAATAAGTGTAGGTTTAGTTGACCTATAAAACTCAACAATAATAAAGCTTTGTTAGGTTTCACTTAGTTCCAGAAAGACCTACATGATCTAATTACACCAATGCTACCGGATTTGATATAACTTATAACTTTATTAACTCCACCTTGAATTGGTGAAATGTTTTTGGAGGGTTGCTCTAACCCCCGCTACAAAAATAACTTCTGACTTCTGACTTCTGACTTCGTTAAGTCTATGCTTCTTCCGCCGCCTGCTGTATTAACTTTCGAGCCACAGTTTGAGTACCTGTATGTTGAAAGTAATTTGTAGCCTTATCTAGAAATGCAGCTACAAAGTCTAAACTATCATCAGAAAATTCTATAAAGCCACCAATACTGTCAAAAATACCTTCTGGTGTTAGACCAACAGAACCAATCAAGTTATCCATCCATCCCTGAACTGCTCCGAAAGTATTAGCAATAAAGCCGAATTTGTCATCTCCTGGAATAGAATCGCTAATAGCTCCAAAAGCAGCATTTTGTGCTAAAGCGCCTTCACCTTCTTGGTCAAGGGTATCTTGTACTTTTTGCAGAAAGTCTGGACCAAGAGGCAGCAAACCATCAAGAGAAACCAAGGCAGCCATTCGCATTAGAGATGGACCTCTATACTCTTCACTTAAGTTTGTGACAAATTCTCCTGGGTCAAGAATAGGCAGGCCATTGAGTTTACTATAGGCTATCAATTCTGCTACAATTTTCAGACAGAGGTCAACAGATTGAGTTGTGTCAGCTTTGGGAGTTATGCGGTTTAGAAAGCCAAGAAGGCCGATTTTTTCCCCTATTTTGTTGGCCATCGCTGCTGTACCAAGGGCACCATCTAAATTATCAACTAAGTTGTAATACCACATAGCTCCCTGGTATCCATTATCCCGGTCATTGTATAGTTCTAGCGCTTTGTTGCCGATATCTAGAATTCTGTTTGCATCAGACTTGCCTGTAATTACTTCAATAGTTTGGTTAAAACCTACTACGTTTTCCCATTCTCCCGGAACTACAAAATCTAGAGCATTGAGTGTTTTTACAGTTAAATTATCACTAGGTAATTCATTCAGTAATTCAATAATTGAATCGCTCACTTTTGACTCCTTTTTTTTGTTAGTAGTTTACGTTTTAGCTCTTCATTATTATTGATTGTATCTGTGTATTGTCATCAAAGTTTTTTTGATACAATTCTTAGCATTATGAGATTATTTGATTAATTTAGACAGAGTAAATTTTACCTGTTTTTTTTGAGACAAGATAAATTTAAGCACAGTTACAGGTATTTTTCTTTGTTTATCTTTAAGTTATTATTTCTATATTTTCAGATAGAAAATTATGGTTTTTATTAAAGCTTAACTACTTTTGATATGGGAAATTAAAAATGCTAGGGATTTCGCGGTAGAGGTATAACTCTCGATCATCCGCTATCGTCCCTGGCAATAATTATTTGATTAAATTTAACAATGTCTCAAATAACGAGCATACACATAACCATAACAAGGATATGAAATTTTTGCCCAACCATCATGGTAACCAATAACACGGACACGGTTACCTCGATGTAATACGTTTATAACCCTACCCCAAGGATATGTTCTCACCCGCAAATTTTTGTAATGAGTTGCTACTCGACGACACTTACCATAGGACCTGCGATGATACCGGTGAGCGAGTTTATCTTCACCTTCAGTTTCAGTGGGAAGTGTAGTTAGTGACTCATCAACAATGGGAGCCTTTTGAGATGATACTGCTGCTATAGAAGTAAGACCGATACCAGAAACAGCAGCAATAGATAATATTGTACTCATTGCTACAGATTTTGTCCAAGTCATCATCTGTTTCATTTTATATTCCTCAATTATGATTTCATAACCCCTGATATCCTATTTATCCTCTCAGAAAAGATTGCCTAAGACAAGACATTTAATATTAATTTTATTTAATCAAATATTGTTATCTGTCCACTGAGCAAACTATTCTATTTGGAGCCTGTTCTCTATGTTTTTTGTCCCTATTTTAGTCATGGTTTACCCAAAGAAATGATTTAGCAATGAACCACTATTTTATGTATAATAATTCTCCTATTAATGAGGTAAAGTATTTTTTTCTCTCCCCCTATTCTCAGATCCGGTTTTCCCTAAAATCCGAAACTTTTTTCTCTCACCCAATTTGAGAAACGTTACATCTCAATTAAGACAGATACAGCTCTAAAATTGCCATTAAAATATTGACATTAAACTTATAGTATGATAAGCACAGAAAAGAGTAATTCTTGCTCATCACTCTATTTTTATTCCCTAGTCAAAAATTTTTATGTCATCTAATCAAAAAATTTACGAAGGTAAAGCTAAAATTCTCTATACTACTGACGACCCAGAAATATTGCTGACTTATTTTAAAGATGATGCTACAGCCTTTAATGCTCAAAAAAAAGGCACAATAACAGGGAAAGGTAAGATTAACTGTACCATTTCCAGTTATATATTTAAGTTACTAGAAGCCCAGAGTATACCTACTCATTTTATTGATTGTCCCGCATCAGATAAAATGCGAGTTCAAAGAGTAACAATTTTACCTATAGAAGTTATTGTGAGAAATATTGCTGCTGGTAGTCTTTGCCGACAAACTGGATTAACAGAAGGAACTATCTTGAAATTTCCCTTGGTAGAATATTGTTACAAAAATGATAGTCTGCAAGACCCACTTCTGACACGCGATCGCCTCTTGCTACTAGAATTAGCTACCCCAGAACAATTAGAGCAAATACGAACCTTTGCGGTGAAAATTAATGATATTCTGATAAATTTCTTTAACCAATGCCAAATTACTCTTGTGGACTTCAAAATCGAATTTGGCCTAGATAAGCATAAAAATTTGATTCTAGCAGATGAAATAAGTCCAGATAGCTGCCGACTTTGGGACCAATCTCAAACAGACCCAAACCAGCGAGTTATGGACAAAGACCGATTCCGTCGGGATCTTGGTAACGTAGAAACCGCGTATCAACAAGTCCTAGAAAGGATTTTAGCTCATAAAGGTTGAGATACCCGTCAATAGTGTACAATTTTACGGTTTGTATGAAAATTTCACTGGTGTGTGGATTGTACGGGATAGTAATGATATGCGCTTGTCTCCGTTTTTGGTGGCCATTTTTGCTGCTTCAACAACTTTTGGGATCTCAAAGTCTGCTAATGCTCAAATATCAGAAACTGATATAGATACTGATTTTATTTCTCTATCAATTAGTTCAAAAACAGAATTTTCTCAACTTTCTTCTGCCAAATCTTTTTTAGAGTTAGGGTCTAGTTTCTCTTCACAACTATTATTTGGTAGTAGCAAGAGTTTGTTTAGTAAATCTTGGTCGGAAGCAGAAGTCAAGTTAGAATTTTATGGTTTATTAAAGGTTAAAGAAGTTACAAAATCATCTTCTGTTTCTAAAAAAGGGTTGGCTCAATTTTTGGCTTTAGATGTTTTGGAAAAGACGGAAATTCCTCAACTAACCCTAATTAATAAATCAGGAGAAACTAAATCTGAAACTTTAGTAAATAAACAATTTGCTGCTACTATTCCCACTACAGAAATAGTTGATGATGAGACTCAAAATTCTCAGACTGTAGTTTGGGCAAAATCAACAGAAACTAAATCAGAACCATTAGTAAATAAACAATTTGCTGCTACTATTCCCACTACAGAAATAGTTGATGATG
>NZ_JBNHEP010000222.1:10097-12563 GCF_050015995.1 Dapis brunnea BLCC-M229
AAATTCTCAGACTGTAGTTTGGGCAAAATCAACAGAAACTAAATCAGAACCATTATTAAATAAACAGTTTAATCCCATCATTTCTCAAGGAAGTAATTTAATTAATAATCAAATTACTCAAAATCAACAGAAATTAACATCAACATCATTAATATTAGACAAATCAGATAACTTAGCTTTAACGTCATTACTACAAAATGAACCTGTAGAAGCAGATAACAAGACCACACCTACCCCAACAAAATCAGAACAACATACTCCCCCTTCATCGCAACAAGCACAAAACCCTACAGAAGAAGGAGAACCCCTAGTACTAGTAGCTGAAGTTGTAGTTATTGGAGTAGACGGAGAACTCGAAGATCAAGTTTACCAAGTAATTAGCACTCAACCAGGACGCACAACCACTCGCTCTCAACTACAAAAAGACATTAACTCTATCTTTGCCACTGGTTTCTTCCGAAATGTGAAAGCAGTACCTGAAGATACTCCCCTAGGTGTAAGAGTTACTTTTGAAGTCGAACCAAACCCTGTATTGAGTTCCGTAATAATAGAAGGTGCAGAAGTATTTCCTGAGAGTGAAACAGAGAGAATATTCAACGATCAATATGGTGAAACTCTGAACTTGAAAGTATTTGAACAAGGTGTCGAACAAGTCAACCAGTGGTATCAAGACAATGGTTATGTTCTCGGACAAGTTATCGGTGCGCCTCAAGTCGATGATGATGGTACTGTCACCTTAGAAGTTGCAGAGGGAGAAATTAAAGATATTCAGGTGCGCTTCGTAGATGCAGAAGGAGAAACAGTAGATGAAGAAGGTAATCCCATAGAAGGTCGTACCCGTGAATATATTATCACTAGAGAAATTGAACTGAAACCAGGAGATATATTTCGGCGACAGACAGCAGAAAAAGATATTAGAAGAGTTTTTGGTTTAGGAATTTTTGAAGATGTGAGATTGGGGTTAGAACCATCACCAGACGATCCTAACACGGCAGTTGTAATTGTGAATATTGTAGAGAAGAGTACGGGGTCTCTAGCATTTGGTGGTGGGGTTAGTTCTGCAAGTGGGTTGTTTGGTACAGTGAGTTATCAACAGCAAAATATTGGTGGTAATAATCAAAAATTAGGTGGTGAGTTTCAGGTCGGTGAACGATTAGTATTAGCAGATGTTAGTTTTACAGATCCTTGGATCGGTGGAGACGATCATCGACTTTCTTACACGGTTAATGCTTTCAGACGGCGAGCTATTTCAGTAATTTTTGATTCTGATGATGATAACGACCAGCGCGATGTCGATCTGCCTAATGGAGACAACCCACGGGTTATTCGTACAGGGGGTGGAGTTAGTTTCACTCGTCCGTTTATTCCTAACCCGTTTGTCGATCCAAAGTGGACTGCTTCTTTGGGATTAAAATATGAACGGGTAGAAATTCAGGATAGTGATGGTGATGTTGAACCCAGGGATGAATTAGGTAATAAATTAACTGCTGATGATTCTGGGGAAGACGATCTATTGACGATTCAATTTGGTATTGTCAACGACCGACGCAATAATCCCCGACAACCTACTTCTGGTAGTTTGCTGCGGTTTGGTACAGAACAGTCTATTCCTATAGGTTCAGCAGAAATTGCTATGAATCGTTTGCGCGGTAATTTCAGTTATTTTATTCCAGTAAATTTTACAAGGTTTGCTGACGGACCTGAAGCTTTAGCTTTTAATATACAAGCAGGTCATATAATTGGAGACTTACCTCCTTATGAAGCTTTTCCTCTAGGTGGTACTAATACAGTCCGTGGATATGATGAGGGTTCGGTGGGAGCAGGTCGTACTTTTGTTTTGGGAACTGTTGAGTATCGCTTTCCTGTATTTAAGTTTCTTGGTGGTGCTTTATTTGTGGATGCTGCGACAGTATTTGATAGTCAAAGTTCTGTAATTGGTAATCCTGGAGGTGTGCGGGAGAAACCAGGAGATGGTATAGGTTATGGTGCTGGTATCCGGGTACAGTCTCCTCTTGGTCCGATTAGAATTGATTATGCTATTAATGATGAAGGTGATACTCGTTTCCACTTTGGTATTGGTGAGCGGTTCTAATACCTGGAGCGATAAATGTTTGGGACAAATAGTTAGACTGCTTTTAGAAGTCTTCGAGTCAGAAGAAATAGGGTCTGCTGAATGGCGTTGGTGAATCGGTAATGCTTTTGTCTCAAATCTCTATGAAAAAACTATAGTTGTACGGTTCATAAATATTGAAGAGCATTACTTACAGTGCTTTTCAGATTGATGAACCACATCGCCATAATCGAAATCCTGTAGGGGCGATTCGCAAATCGCCCCTACTGTGGTCTACCTGGACTTTGGACAAAAAGAACAACAGTTAGCGTAAATATTACGCTAACCAACTTAGAGAAACATTTCTCTGTCTCCAGTGAATTTAATCACTGAAAAATGGCAATAATTAAGAGTTG
>NZ_JBNHEP010000223.1:0-24434 GCF_050015995.1 Dapis brunnea BLCC-M229
CGACCGCTTGTTTCTCCTTTAAAGGAGAGGCTTTAAACCTTAATTATTCGGTAAATAATCTGAACAGTTTTTTTGATGGAAGCTATATTTCACAATCTATTTCAGATAAAATTTCTAGAACTTATTTTTAGATGATGTCTGAGTGAATTATTATCAATAATATGGCTCGATAACCCATAAATATCGGATTTTTAAGTAGTGAGAAATTAGAAAAAAGTGGCAGATGCAGAACTAAATCAAGCTCAAAAACCAGGAATTTTTCCCTTTTGGAAAAATTCCGAAAAATCAACAGTATAACTATTCCCTATTGCTTATTTCCTATTCCCTGGCCTCAGCAAAATACTTTTTCAGCAAGCCATAATTATTATTATACCCAACACCAGAAAAATTCAGTAAAACTACGGGTGACATTTTTGACTAGCCTGAATTATATTTAGTATTAAAGGGCTGAAAATTCCTGCTATATTGTCCTATAACTAAGACCTTAAAGAGTAACAATTATTACTCTTTGCTTAGAGAATAACTAATCAGGCTGATTATCTAACTCCAAGGGTGTATCTACCAATAATCACCCTTTAGGAGAAAGAAAAATGTTAACTGCAGATCGTCAGATTAATCATAAATTAGAAACCCCTAATTTTTTATCCCCAAATCTTGTTTTTATTGATTCACAAATTGAGGATTATCAATTCTTAATTTCAGGCATTTATGAAGGAATAGATGTAGTTGTTATTCCCCAAAATAAAGACGGAATCAAAGTTATTACAGCGACTCTAGAAAAATATATAAACTATCAGCAAAAATTAGATGCTATTCACATATTTTCCCACGGTAGTCCTGGCAGTTTAAAATTAGGAAATATATTTCTAAATCAAGAGACCATTAAACTGTATAAAAATCAGATTCATAAATGGCAAGCAGCACTAAACATAACAGCAGACATCTTACTTTATGGTTGTAATGTTGCAGCCGGAATAGGTGAAAACTTTGTCCAGAAATTACATCAACTAACTCAAGCAAATATTGCTGCTTCAGTTAATCTCACAGGTGCTTATCCAGGAGATTGGAAATTAGAATTTACCACCGGAAAAATTACAGCTCCTAAAGCATTAAAACCAGAAATAATGGCTACTTATAATGGTACTTTAGGCACCATTATAGTAACTAATAATAATGATAGTGGTCCTGGTTCCTTAAGACAAGCGATCGCCGATGCTAACTCAGGAGACACAATTGAATTTGACTCTAGTTTAACTAATCAAACTATTACCCTCACTTCTGGTCAATTAGAAATTGATAAAGACCTAACTCTTGATGGTGGCAATGCTCCTAATTTAACTATTAGTGGCAACAACAGCTCTAGAATTATAGACTACCAAGTAATTCCTAATTTTGATTTGCTACCTGAAAATCCCGATCTAAAAACAGAACCTCTAATAATAAAAAATCTAACATTTGCCGATGGAAAAACTACAGAAATAGGAAAATCTGGCGCTGGTGGTGCGATTAGAACCGAAATTTATACAGAATTAATTGTTGAAAATAGTACCTTTATTAACAATACAGTTAGTGGTAGAGGTGGAGGAGCAATTTACAGTGGTTATAACAGTAAAGCCACAATAATTAATAGTAAATTTGATAATAATGATAGTAGTCAAGCTATTGAAAATAGTGAGAAATTAGGCGAACATGGCGGTGGTGCAATTTTAATTTGGAGTGAAAGTGAATTAACTATTCAAGAGAGCGAATTTACCAACAATAAAGGTACAACTGGAGGTGCAATTAATAATCTATTAAGTCAACTCACAGTAGAAAACTCTATCTTTAAAAATAATGACTCTACAGCAGGCAGTGCTGGATTTGAAAATGGTCATGGCGGAGCAATTTATACTGATGGTGCTAGTCTTAATGATAGTACTAGCTCTGGCACAATTAGAATTAGTAATAGTCTATTTGAAGGAAACAAAGCTGCTGGAGAAGGAGGTGCTCTATTTTTATTTGGTTATCCTCCAGATGAAATAATTGTCGAAAATAGCACTATTATTAATAACTACGTTATTGAAGGTTTTAAAGGATACAGTATAGGTGGCGGAATTAGAGCAGGCAATGCTGAATTCACTTTAACTAACAGCACCCTTGCTAATAATTTAGCCTTAACTCAAGGTGGCGGTTTATGGGTAGGAGAAAATGCTACATCCACAGTAATTAATAGTACCTTTTCTAACAACGCCGCTTTCCCTGCTCAACTAGATTCTAATCAACAACCCATAGTTGATAGTGATGGAAACTATGTCTTAGACGAAGAATATGACATAACCAGAGCAATAGGTGGAGCAATGACTCTTTTTGTTCCTACTACCATAACTAACTCCACTTTTGCCAATAATCATGCCGGATGGTGGGGTGGTGCGTTTACAGGCGATCGACCTACCACAACAACTAACTCAATTTATTATAACAATACATCCGGAAATCCCTTCAATCAAGCTAATCAAACAGCAAATCAATTAAATGATGGCGGGGGTAATATTCAATATCCCGATCAAGCTAATACTAATGACACCAAAATAACAGCAAATATTACTGTTGCCGATCCCCTATTAGGAGAACTACAGGAGGTTAATGGTGTATTAGTGCATCCTTTATTATCAGGAAGTCCTGCCATTGATGCAGGAGTTAATACTGATGCACCGACCACAGACCAGTTAGGCAATACTCGCCCCGTGGATGGCGATCGTAATGGGAGCGAGAACGCTGATATTGGTGCTGTAGAGTTTATCCCTACATCATGTATAACAGGAGACAGCTCAGATAACTTACTCAACGGTACATCAGATGATGATTGTATTGATGGTCTTGTCGGTAATGACACTCTAATAGGTGCTACTGGGAATGATACTATTAATGGGGGTGGTGGCAATGATACAGTAGGTGGAGGTGCGGGTAACGACCAACTTAACGGTGATGCAGGTAATGACTCTCTCACTGGTTGGATAGGTAATGACATTATTGATGGGGGTGATGGTTTCGACACTCTCCAAGGTGGGGATGATGCTGACACCCTCAACGGTGGCAGTGATGCAGATACTCTCAAAGGAGGCACAGGGAATGACCTACTCAATGGCGATCGTGGGGACGACTTGATTCAAGGTCAAGCAGGTGATGATGAACTTAACGGTGGTGATGGTCAAGATACAGTTGGTGGTGGTAATGGCAACGATATTGTCAACGGCAATGCAGGTAATGACTCCCTCACTGGTTGGTTGGGTGATGACACTCTAACAGGTGGTACAGGAAATGACATTCTTCAAGGTGGAGATGGTCTAGATATTCTTAATGGCAAAGAGGGAATAGATACTTTAACAGGTGGTAGGAATAGCGATCGCTTTATCTTTGATATTGGCAGTCAATTTAATCTGACTGATATTGGTTCGGATATTATTACAGACTTCAATAGTGCTGAGTCAGACAAAATAGTTCTAGATAAAACTACTTTTAGCAGTTTAGGTAGTGTAGTTGGGGATGGTTTCAGCATTATAGCAGAATTTGGTGTCGTTGATAGTGATGCAGCAGTAGCTACTAGCAGTGCTGATATAGTTTATAATTCTGCTAATGGTCAACTTTTCTATAACCCTAATGGTGCAACTAGCGGTTTCGGTGATGGAGGTCTGTTTGCAACTTTAGAGAATACTCCTAGTATTAGTGAAAATGATTTTATGATTAGTAATTAGCAGGACTTACGCAAAGACATTATATATAGTGTCTTTGCGTAAGTCCTGATTGTAAAATATTAGATATTTTAGTTGATTTCTGTGAATGGTAAAAAGTAGAGACCGTGGTTCTTTGACTAGCTTTTGCGTACAAAATGCGCCACTCTCTCCCAACCACTAAAAGCTGCAATAATATCTAAATTGCCCCCTATGACAACTTCGCTATATCTGACCCAGAAAGCTACAAAGTAGAATTCTAGTTAACCTTCCAGCCACTCCTTGGCTGCGATATAGCTGCCGCTAGGCTCCGCCAACGCTACTTTCATGCAACAAATCCTTTCTAAAGTCCTATTTTCGTTTCTCTCAGGAATGACAGAAAAAGGTAAAAAAAAGGAACGTTTTTTTACAATGACTACCGACTGCCAGCTCTGCAAAAAAATCGTGTTAGAGTGCTAATATCAACCAGTGTTTCTATCTTGCAGTAACTCAAGGAGAATTCTATGAATCTTAAAGAACAGGTCTTAAACACCCTCTCAAGTTCCCCCTATATTGGCGCGCGAGAAATTGCAGAACGACACTCTCTGACGGTAGAGGAGCTAAACCATGCATACAAGGCAATTCAGACTTCAGAAGAGTGCCAAAAGAGGTTGCTGACGTCGATAAATCGCGATTATTTCCAGACTGTAAGAGAATACTTCGGCAAAGGGCGATACACGGTAATCTTTTTCGTTGGGCTGGGATGTCCCTATCGCTGCCCCTTTTGTCCCTCGGTAACAATTGAAAAAGACGGCTATCGCAGACTGGCGAAGTTCCGGAAAGGCCCAGGCGATCGAAAGCTAGAGTACAGGGATTTTGAAAAGATATTTGCAGATCTAGAGCAAATGCAGAAAAAGGGAATTATTGTTGAGGTCAAAATTTCCGGCGGACTAGAGCCGTATACAGATCCAGAGACTATAAATTGGATACTGGAATTGGCAAGCCGCCAAAATGTAGATTCGACTATATTTACTAACGGCGTTTTGTTACGCGACCCAAAAAACCGCGAGATTGCTTTGAAAAGCGATAAGCTTCGTATCAGTCTAGGGACGGTAAGCGAAGAAGCTTATGCTGATGAATACTTTGGCGAACACCCCAGAAACAAAAGATCGAACAGTCTGGGAGATCTACAGAAAACAATCCGCCAACTCGTCCAAGATCGCAATGATTCGGGTGCCAGCACGGCCATCGGAATGAATACTGTAGTGGGCGAGTTTAATTTCCACGAATTAGAACAAGTGGTACTCAACGCACATGATTTTGGTGTAGATTATATTGCTATCAAGAGCGACTATTTCAAGCAAAAAGACGACGAGTGGTTTGACAAAGTAGAGACGGCGACAGCGGCAATTTCAGGGCACACGCGCGACGGAAAAATCGGCGACATGCGCGTAATTCTGACGGGCTCCCAAGAGCGAAGCAGCTTCTTAAATAGCTCATTGCAGGGGAAATGCCTACCAATCGACCAGGCAATGCGCCAAATGTTCATTGATCCTTTTGGCCAGTGTACCCCGGTCCACTGCTGGGCATTTCCCGTACAAGAAAAAGAGCAGGAGCGGCATACCACCTCTCTAAACGAGCATACAGGTCTGCAAAAGATAATCGAAAAAACAAACGACTTTCCTTTGATCGACTACTCTAAACTTAACCCTTTTGAATTAATAATTTCGCTAGAGTCAGAACGCCAAAGGCAGGATCTGGCATTTGGAGTCGAACGGGACTGCAATCCTTATATTTCACCTCATAATGTTCGCAATCCGGACTCATTGAATTTCCGATCTTTCTGCAATTATTGAGATACCCCAATCGCTCACTATGGACATCGGTTTAAAAAACGGGTGTCCGACAGGTATTTGAACGATACCCATATGTGCGCGATCGCAAACAAATTGGAGAGTGAAAAAAATCGGGGGAGATAACAACATAAGTAGGACTTACGCAAAGACACCACATACAGTGTCTACTGATTTAGGCGATTACTTAGGGTTTGCTGATTAAATATAAAAGACTGACACAGTAAGGATTTAAGGTATTTTAAATCTGAAATTGTGCCCTGTTTTCAGCATTACACTCTCAGCTTCTCCTGGTGCTTCCTCACTCTGAAAATAATTTTCCCTATTCCTTCAAAAAAAAGGAGGCGATCGCCATTCATCGCCCCCAATATTATTTAGTTATTTGCAAATGTTTCCGGTAAGTTTCATCGCGATCGTACTCTGGGCAACTTCTGAATTCTGAATTCTAAATTCTTAAACCTTACTCTGGGTAACTTCTGAATTCTGAATTCTAAATTCTCATGCCTTCACAGCAACCTTATCGCCTACCTCAACACTTGCTACAGGAGTATCAGCTTCAGAAGGAGGAACAACTTGATAAAACTTCGGTAAATATTCAGACCAATTAGCCAAAATAGCCTTAGCTTTCTCACTACCAGTCTTTTCAAAGTGTAACGAAATCAAATCTTTTAACTGCGCCTCACCTGCTGGTGTAGACACGCGCTGAATAGAAACGATTTCATTATTCACCCTCGCTGGAAAATCACCATCTTCATCCAAGAAATAAGCAATTCCCCCAGTCATACCAGCACCAACATTACGACCAGCTTTACCCAAGCACACAATAACCCCACCAGTCATATACTCACAAGCATGGTCGCCAGCACCTTCAATAACTGCCTTACCCATCGAATTCCGGACAGCAAAACGTTCCCCTGCTTGACCATTAGCCAACAAAATACCGCCAGTCGCACCATATAAACAGGTATTGCCAATAATCACATTTTCCGCAGGGTCGTAACCTGCTTCTACAGGTGGCTTAATAATAATCTCTCCACCGTGCATTCCTTTTCCAACATAATCATTAGCCTCACCTTGTAATGTTAAGGTCATTCCTGGCAAATTGAAAGCACCAAAACTCTGACCAGCACTACCATTAAATGTGAGATTAATCAACCCCTCAAAACCAGTATTGCCATAACGAGAAGCGATAGATCCTGCTAACCTTGCTCCCACTGTACGGTCGGTATTAACAATCTTTATTGTCTTGGAAACACTACCCTGGTTGCGAATTGCAGCTTGAATTTCCCTGTCTTCCAACAACACGTCATCTAAAACACAACCGTTGCTATGAACTTTTTCATGCTTTAACCAATCTCTGTCGGTGCGAGTATCTGGCAAGTTAAGCAAACAGTCTAAGTTCAAACTTTCTGTTTTAGTTAACTGCACATTTTCCCGTGCTTTCAGCAAGTCTGCACGACCTAATATTTCACTGAGGGAACGATAACCCAACCGTGCTAAAATAGTTCGTACTTCCTCAGCAATAAACCAGAAGAAATTAACTACGTTTTCTGGTACGCCAGTAAATTTCTTACGCAACTTTTCTTGCTGAGTTGCCACACCAACTGGGCAATTATTAGTATGACAAATTCTTGCCATAATACAACCTTCAGCAATCATTGCAATGGAACCAAAGCCAAATTCTTCCGCACCCATCAAAGCAGCTATGATTACATCCCAACCAGTTTTCAGACCACCGTCTACCCGGACAGTAACGCGATCGCGCAGTTGATTTTCCATCAAGACCCGATGTACTTCACTCAAACCTAATTCCCAAGGACTTCCAGCGTGTTTGATTGAACTCAGAGGAGAAGCACCAGTACCGCCATCGTGACCAGAAATTTGAATGACGTCTGCATTAGCTTTAGCTACACCTGCAGCAATAGTACCGATGCCAATTTCTGCAACCAGTTTCACAGAAACACCAGCGTTAGGATTAATTTGGTGGAGGTCAAAAATTAACTGTGCCAAATCCTCAATGGAATAAATGTCGTGGTGAGGAGGCGGTGAAATTAGTGTAACTCCTGCTTTGGAACGACGGAGTGTAGCAATGTAGTTACTGACTTTTTTACCTGGCAACTGACCGCCTTCACCTGGTTTTGCCCCCTGAGCAACTTTAATTTCAATCTGTTTGGCACTCATCAGGTATTCTGGAGTCACGCCAAACCGACCGGAGGCAACTTGTTTAATAGCAGAAGAGGCGGTGTCACCATTTCGTAATCCCTTGAGATGAGGGAATAAACCAGATAAACCTTGACCGTTAACATCATCTAATGTCTTAAATCTTGTGGGATCTTCTCCACCTTCGCCAGAATTAGATTTGCCACCTATGCGGTTCATAGCGATCGCTAAAGTTTCATGCGCTTCCCGTGACAACGATCCTAGAGACATTCCACCAGTACAGAAACGTTTCATTATTTCTGCTGCGGGTTCTACTTCCTCTATAGGTATAGAAGGGGAATAGCTATTCAAATCCAACAAATCCCGCAAAGCTGTTACTGGTCGTCCTTGCAAATATTTCCGGTAAACTTCATAGTGATCGTACTGCGTTGTTTCTAGGTGTTTGCCATTACCATTGCCGTTAGCATGATTAAACGTTGCAACCGCCTTATGAAGTGCTTTCGCCATTTCCGGACTGTTCATGTGATATTCCCCACTAGGGCGATATTGCACAAACCCATAATTTTCCAGCTTTTTAATATTCAGTTCTGGAAACGCCCGATGGTGGAAAGAAATCACTTCTTGTGCTAACTCTGGCACTGTTAAACCACCCATTCGAGAAGTAGTTCCCCGGAAAGCTAATTCTAATAAGTCTCCACCAATACCAATAGCTTCAAAAATCTGCGCTCCCTGATAAGAAGACAACAAAGAAATTCCCATTTTAGAGAGAATTTTCAATAGTCCTGCTTCTACTGCTTTACGATAATGTTTCTGTGCTTCTTCAATAGTTATCTTTGTAATTTTGCCCCGTTCCATTTGGTTTTGAACCGTCGAACTAGACCACCAAGCACGGACAGACTCTAATGCTAAATAAGGATGAACCGCACTTGCTCCATAACCAACTAAACAAGCAAAATGATGGGTACTCCAACACTGAGCTGTTTCTACCACCAAAGATGCTTTCATCCGCAACCGTTCTTTAATCAAGTGATGGTGAACTGCACCTACAGCTAAGAGAGGAGGAATGTAAGTAAATTCTGCATTTATTCCGCCGTCGCATTTGTCAGATAGAATAATAATTTCCTTACCATTCTGAACTGCTGTTGCTGCCAGTTCGCACAAGTTATTTACTGCTGTTTGCAGTCCTTCTGGTCCATTAGCTACAGGAAATAGAGTAGAAAGAGTTTCTATGGCAAATTCGGAGTCTTGAATTTCTGTGAATTCTGCTGCGTTTAATACTGGTGATTCTACTTTTAATAAGCGTGCATTTTCGGCACTAACTTCTAATAAATTACCACGCTTACCGAGTAGCATATTGAGTGACATTACCATTCCTTCCCGCAGTGGGTCAATGGGAGGATTTGTCACTTGAGCAAATCTTTGTTTAAAATAGTCATATAGTAAATGAGGACGTTGGGAAAGAACTGCTAGGGGAATATCATCACCCATACAAAATGTTGGCTCCTTGCCCAAATTTGCCATATCACTAATCACCATATCCATGTCTTCCAAACTATAGCCAAAAGCCGTTTGTAGTTGGAGCAGGGTTTGTGATTCTAATTCAGTATTAGCTGCAAATGACTGCTTTGCTATCTGCTTTCTGTGTTTTAACCATTCTCCATAAGGTAGTCGGGAACTGACACGTTTTTTAATTTCCCAATTTTTGAGAACTTCATTAGTGCTTAGGTCTACAGCGATCGTTTGTCCGGGACCGAGGCGACCTTTTTCAATTATTTCTGCTTCTGGTATCTCAACTACTCCTGCTTCGGATGCTACGATAATTAGGTCGTTATTCGTAATGCAATAACGTGCTGGTCGCAAACCATTCCGGTCTAGAGCTGCCCCCACTTGTTTACCGTCACTAAATACTAATAGTGCCGGACCATCCCAAGCTTCCTGCAAACCACTATAATATTCGTAAAAATCTACAATTTCTGGATGGTCTACTAGGTCTGGCTGATTTCTGTATGCTTCGGGCACCATAATCATCAATGTTTCTAGTGGGGAGCGTCCGGAACTGACAATTAATTCCATCACGTTGTCTAGATTTGCCGAGTCACTACTTTTAGCATCAACAAAAGGCTTTAACTCATCCAGTCGTGACTCCCAAGTAGAGGAACTGAGACTAGCTTCCCGCGCTTTCATCCAATTAATATTTCCCAACAGAGTATTAATTTCTCCATTGTGACCAAGCAAGCGCATCGGTTGAGCGAGAGGCCATCGCGGCATTGTATTAGTGCTAAAGCGTCGGTGGTAAACAGCAAAGGAACTCTTATAAGCTGGATTTTTCAGGTCTGTGTAAAATTCTCCCAGCACTGCGGAGCGCACCATACCTTTATATACAATAGTGCGACAAGAGAAGGAGCAAATATAGGCATCTATCCCCCAAATAAAACCTTCTTTTTCTAAAGCACAACCAATATTACGACGCAATAAGTAGAGCGATCGCTCTAAGTCATCCCCTTGCAATTTGTCGGAACTAACAATTATTTGTTCGATTTGTGGTTGATTTGCTCGTGCTTGTACTCCCAATACTTCTGGTTTAACTGGCACAACTCGCCAACCAATTACTGTTAGACCTTCTGTAGTTATTGTTTTTTCAATTGCCTGACGTGCTATTGCTGCTTTCTTTTCCGTTTGAGGCAAAAATATCATTCCTACCCCACAGTTAGTAGGGTTTAATTCTAAGTTTTCAGACAGTAACTCCCAAGGAACTTGAGTCATTAAACCTGCCCCATCCCCTGAATCTTGGTCTGCACTACAACCACCGCGATGCTCTAAACAAGTTAGAGCAGGTAAAGCTTTCAATATAATTTCATGGCTTTTTTTCCCTGACGGATGAGCAATAAAACCTACTCCACAGGCGTCTCGTTCATCTACGAGCCATCTTTGGCCTTGATAAGTTTCTTTATTTGCTTTTAGATTTGTGTTAGATTCATTCATGTTTAATTTACCCATAACATTTTAACTTTAAAGAGGGTGTCACCCTTGATATAGAAGTTTTCTTCTAAGTTTTTTTGTTACTTGCTTAAACTACATACACTACATAACAAGTTGAACAACGGAGTGAAATTTTAATGTTGTTTGAAGGTTGATATAATAGCTGATATAGTGCTTCGTATTTTCCTGATTGCATTTCAAAATATATAGATAATACTTGACAAAAATAGCAGGCTATGTATAAGCACATATCTGGCATACAATTTCCCCACGAAAACCTGCAAAACTATTTTTCTTGCTATTTCATAAATTATCTTAATGATTGGGAGAAAATAATTGTGATACAAAAAATACCCTACGCTCTATTCAAGATTTATGACAAAACAGGAGCGAAACACTAATTTGTTGTTTTTTGATTCAAGTGAAATCTCTAGAGTGCAATATTTTCAACTACTTTGACCTTTAACCTCACATAATGCCAATTATTTTATGTGTAGTTGGAATTGTTTTATTTAATTATAGTCCAGTGTTTCTTCTATCAACTGGGCTTATTTATTTTTTAATTTTTTCAGTTCAGTATCACTACTGGCAGAATGGCCTTCTATAGAACCCATTTGATAGCTATTTAAAAAGAGATAGACAGGTGGGGAGTATTTTTCAACCTGCTTGGTGCGCTACTAGGTGCGCCGTGTGACGGTGAGTAAAGTGCGCCCTTCGAGTTTCTTGAGAGTCACCCAACTGCCGTTCACGTAGCGTCTCTCAAAGAGATACCCGAAGGGCGCGAGGTCGCAGGAGCTTTTTCCCTTATGCCTTCCCTCCATATTCTGAGTTATGACTTTTTAATCCTGACTCCTGACTCATGGTAAAAAACGCGGGTCGCTAACTAAAGATACCTTCAGGGGTTCTATAGGGTGACAGTAAAATTTACTAAGCATGGAGTCAGTTCTGATACCAGAGTTGATATTCTGTCCACAATAATATTAAGCTCAAGAGTATTTATCGGAAATCTAGTAAGTATAAATAATTTTTGATTTTTTCTAGTATTTTCTACATAGATTCATAGATATGGTATATGAAGATTTGATAGAGATTTGGAAAAAGCTTGAATGGGGGGTGACAGTAATAGGGGTAACTTTGCTATGGTTGATCTGGTATCCAATTTAACTCAAACCTATAAATAAAATATTTATCTATCAGTATGTAATTTGATATGATATACTATTAGACCTAATATTTATACTGGATATTTAATGGCCTTTGAGTTAGGGAGACCAATTTAAAATATTTCTTTTGGAGAGCGTCAAACAATGGTACAACTTAAAGAAGCATCTCAAACTCCTAAGTTATCTATACCTTCTGCCTTACAAGGACTTAGTAGCACAGAACGTCCTTGGGGGTCATTTACTACTTTAGAAGAAGGAACTGGATACAAAATTAAGCGTATAGAAGTAAAACCAGGACATCGACTCAGCCTACAAATGCACTACCACCGTAGTGAACATTGGGTTGTTGTTTCAGGAACTGCTAAGGTTACCTGTGGGGATAAAGAGGAAATTCTAGAAAATAATCAATCTACTTATGTGCCTCAGTGTACTTCTCATCGCTTGGAGAATCCAGGAGTTATTCCTCTAGTATTGATTGAAGTACAAAATGGAGAGTATCTTGGAGAGGATGACATTGTTCGTTTTCAAGATGATTATGCTCGAGCAAAGTCTTAATTAAACTGGTAAGCCCAAAAATTTTCTCAATGATTAACTTGAGCGAAGCAGCAGCCCAAGAGATTATTCGTCTTCAGTCCAAACAAAATCAACCAAATGCCTTATTTCGTTTAAAGGTTAAACCTGGTGGTTGCTGTAGTTTATGTTACATAATGCAATTTGATTCAGAACAAGCTAGTAGCGATCGAGTTTATGACCATGGCCAAATTAAAGTTGTAATTGATTCTCAACAACTCAACTATCTGAATGGATTAACCTTGGATTATTCTGAGGATCTTATGGGTGGAGGGTTCCGATTTAACAATCCTAATGCTAAAGTGGCTTGCGGTTGTGGTAATTCTTTTTCTGTTTGATGTTGACAAAAGCATCTAACTAACTTAATATAAAAGATTGTTTGTCAAGTTATTTGGAATAACTAGGGACAAAGCACAAAAAAATGTTCCTTAATTTCCCAAAACTTCCTCAAAAGTAGACCGTTGCACCACAGACTTATTTGGTGCAACGGTAAATTATTCCTAATTAAATAATTTAATCAATTATCGAATTAATTATCCCAATATTAGGTATTAGGCAAATAATATAACTTTCTTTTGAGACTAAAAAAATATATCAGTGGGAAAACTGAAGATAATCTTAAGAGTAATTTGCCTAAATTTGCAGCTCCTGCTCTGAGAGTATGGGTAAAAAATTTGTTAAGTAAACTTGCCTAGAATTATTCTACTTTTGTACGTATCGAGAGTATAAAAACAATTATCAAGAAGAACTGTAACTAATGCCGACAATTCAACAACTGATTCGTTCAGCTCGTCAAGACACAGAAAAGAAAACTAAATCCCCGGCACTGAAAAGTTGCCCTCAACGTCGTGGAGTATGCACAAGAGTATATACTACTACACCAAAAAAGCCTAACTCGGCTCTCCGTAAGGTAGCTAGGGTACGTCTAACTTCTGGTTTTGAAGTGACCGCTTATATCCCTGGTATTGGCCATAATCTACAGGAACACTCTGTAGTTATGATTAGGGGTGGTAGGGTTAAGGATTTACCAGGTGTAAGATATCACATTATTCGTGGAACCTTAGATACTGCAGGAGTCAAAGACCGCAAGCAAAGTCGTTCTAAGTATGGGGCTAAAAAGCCCAAAGGCTAAATTAGTGAAATGCAAAATTCAAGAAATAACTAACAAATATTGAAGATTGCATATAATCTATGAGTCAATTATTCATTTTTATAGTTTATTGGTTGTCATAATATGTCTCGTCGTAGAGTTGTTCAAAGACGTCCTGTTCCTCCAGACCCAAAATATAATAGCCGGTTAGTGAGTATGATTGTCCGGCGCATAATGCGTCACGGGAAGAAGTCTGTAGCCTTTAATATCGTTTACGATGCCTTTAAAGCTATTGAAGAAAGGACAGATTCCGATCCACTAGAACTATTTGAAAAGGCAGTCCGGAATGTGACTCCCTTAGTAGAGGTTAAAGCTCGTCGTGTAGGTGGTGCTACTTACCAGGTACCGATGGAAGTACGCTCTGATAGGGGAACTACCCTGGCTTTGCGTTGGTTAGTGCAATATTCTAGATCCAGAGGTGGAAAGACAATGGCTATGAAATTGGCTAATGAGTTGATGGATGCAGCTAACGAAACGGGTAGTGCTATTCGCAAGCGAGAAGAAACTCATAGAATGGCAGAAGCTAATAAGGCTTTTGCTCACTATCGTTACTAATTAAATTGATAATGGATAATGGATGATTAGGGTTTGCTGATTAAATATCAAAGCATTCAAAGATAAAGGTTTGAGAAATTTTAGGTTCTGAAAAAGTACCAGCTTTGCGGTTGATAGAGCTGAAAAAGTGAGGATTTTGGGGTAAATATGGTAGAAAAACTAAGGGGCGATTCTTTCGACCACCTCTTCTATAAATTCCCATTGATCCAGACTCTGTAGGGACGTTGCTCTGTAGGGACGTTGCATAAAACTACAAAAAGCAAAAAGACTTTATTCAGCAAACCCTAATTAGAGATGGTTTTCATTATCCATTATCCATTATCCATTATCCATTATTTAAGGAGGTAGCTGTGGGAAGAACTATGCCACTTGAGCGCGTGCGAAATATTGGCATTGCAGCTCATATTGATGCTGGTAAAACAACAACAACAGAGAGAATCCTATTTTATTCTGGCATAGTACATAAAATGGGAGAGGTTCACGATGGCACCGCAGTTACCGACTGGATGGCTCAAGAGCGAGAACGTGGAATTACTATTACTGCGGCTGCTATTAGTACCAAGTGGTTAGACCATCAAATTAATATTATTGATACTCCAGGACACGTAGACTTCACAATAGAAGTAGAACGTTCTATGAGGGTTCTGGATGGTATAATTGCTGTTTTTTGTTCTGTTGGAGGAGTACAACCTCAATCAGAAACGGTTTGGCGACAAGCTGACCGTTATAAAGTGCCTCGTATGGCCTTTATCAATAAAATGGACAGGACAGGGGCGAATTTCTTCAAGGTGTATGAACAAATTCGCGATCGCCTCCGAGCTAATGCAGTTCCTATTCAAATTCCTATTGGTAGTGAAAATGAATTTAGGGGAATTGTAGACTTGGTGGGAATGAAAGCTTTTATCTATACTAATGACCTGGGAACAGATATTCAAGAAACAGAAATTCCAGCAGAAGTACAAGAGTTAGCTCAAGAATATCATCTCAAGTTAATTGAGTCAGTAGCAGAAACTGATGATGCTTTGACAGAAAAGTACCTCGAAGGTGAGGAACTAACAGCAGAGGAAATTCGTAAAGCTCTACGTCAAGGGACTATTGCAGGTACAATTGTACCTATGCTATGTGGTTCTGCTTTCAAAAACAAAGGCGTTCAGCTTTTATTGGATGCAGTAGTAGATTATCTGCCAGCTCCGACAGAAGTTCCACCAATTCAAGGAACACTGCCAAATGGTGAGCAAGATACAAGACCTTCAGATGATGAGGCACCTCTAGCAGCTCTGGCATTCAAAATTATGTCAGATACTTATGGCCGTCTCACTTTTCTCCGGGTATATTCAGGAGTCCTTGCTAAAAGTAGTTATATTCTAAATTCTACCAAAGATAAGAAAGAAAAAATTTCTCGTCTAATTGTTCTCAAAGCTGATGACAGAATAGATGTTGATGAACTAAGGGCAGGAGATTTAGGAGCAGTTGTTGGGTTGAAAGATACCTTGACAGGAGATACGGTTTGTGATAAAGAACATCCAATTATCCTAGAGTCTCTTTATGTTCCTGAGCCAGTTATATCTGTGGCTGTGGAACCGAAAACTAAACAAGACATGGAGCAACTGTCCAAAGCACTTCAGGCTCTTTCAGATGAAGACCCCACATTCCGAGTAAGTATCGATCCAGAAACTAATCAAACAGTAATTGCTGGGATGGGTGAACTTCACCTAGAAATCTTGGTAGATAGGATGCTTCGGGAATACAAGGTAGAAGCCAATGTAGGCCAACCACAGGTAGCGTACCGAGAAACTATTCGCCAACAGGTTGAGGCAGAGGGTAAATTT
Source organism: Dapis brunnea BLCC-M229 (assembly GCF_050015995.1). Classification (NCBI taxonomy): domain Bacteria; kingdom Bacillati; phylum Cyanobacteriota; class Cyanophyceae; order Oscillatoriales; family Microcoleaceae; genus Dapis; species Dapis brunnea. Next base: position 15,946 of record NZ_JBNHEP010000223.1, read on the forward strand.
ATCCGTCAAAGTGGTGGTAAAGGTCAGTATGGTCATGTAGTCGTAGAGATTGAACCAGGAGACCCAGGCAGTGGCTTTGAATTTGTCTCTAAAATTGCTGGAGGGACAGTACCTAAAGAGTTTATTAGTCCAGCAGAGCAAGGAATGAAAGAAGCTTGTGAAGTAGGTGTTTTGGCTGGTTATCCATTAATAGATGTTAAGGCTACTCTGATAGATGGATCTTACCATGATGTGGATTCTTCGGAAATGGCTTTTAAAATTGCTGGTTCTATGGCAATTAGAGAAGGTGTTACTAAGGCTTCACCTGTATTATTAGAGCCTATGATGAAAGTAGAGGTAGAAGTACCTGAAGATTTTATCGGTAATATTATTGGAGACCTGAACTCTAGAAGAGGACAAATAGAGGGTCAAGGAGTAGAAACAGGTATGGCTAAAGTAACGGCAAAGGTTCCTTTAGCAGAAATGTTTGGTTATGCTACTGATATGAGGTCAAAAACTCAAGGTCGTGGTATCTTTTCGATGGAATTTAGTAATTACGAGGAAGTGCCTCGTAATGTGGCTGAGACTATCATTGCTAAAAGCAGAGGATATGTTTAGTAGTTTGGGAAATTGTCTGTTTTTTAGGTTAAAATTTTAGCTTTGGGTTGAATAATGTGAAAATAAAATAATTGATAACCAAATGAAAACTTCCAACTTACTTCAAAAGTAGGCAATTGTCTAAAACAAAAGCTAACAAAGATTAGATAAAGGGATAGGCAGAGTTTTCAAAATTTATCTATTATTATCAGTGCATCCGTTCCCTAACCCAAGGGAGGCGGAATTAACAACGGAAAAAAGGAACAACTAATTAATGGCACGCGCAAAATTTGAAAGAAATAAACCCCACGTCAATATTGGAACTATTGGCCACGTTGACCATGGTAAAACAACTTTAACTGCTGCAATTACAATGAGTCTAGCAGCACAGGGGAAAGCAAAGGCAAGGAACTATGCTGATATTGATGCAGCTCCAGAAGAGAAAGCACGGGGTATCACGATTAATACTGCTCATGTAGAGTATGAAACAGAAGGGCGTCACTATGCACACGTTGATTGCCCTGGCCACGCTGACTATGTAAAAAATATGATTACAGGTGCTGCTCAAATGGACGGTGCAGTTTTGGTGGTTTCGGCTGCTGATGGCCCAATGCCCCAAACTCGTGAGCATATTCTGTTAGCAAAACAGGTAGGGGTTCCTAATATAGTAGTTTTCCTCAACAAGCAAGATATGGTAGATGATGAAGAACTATTAGAATTGGTAGAATTGGAAGTTCGAGAACTTTTGAGTGACTATGATTTTGATGGTGATAATATCCCTATAGTTGCAGGTTCGGCATTACAAGCAGTAGAAGCATTAACAGCCGATCCAAAGATAGCAAAGGGTAGCAATGAATGGGTAGATAAAATTCTGGCTCTGATGGATGAAGTGGACGGCTATATTCCTACACCAGAACGTGATGTTGATAAGCCATTCTTGATGGCGGTAGAAGACGTATTCTCTATTACTGGTCGTGGTACGGTAGCTACAGGCAGGATTGAACGTGGAAAAGTCAAAGTGGGCGAAACAGTAGAATTGGTTGGAATCAGAGAAACTCGTAGTACTACTGTTACAGGTGTGGAAATGTTCCAGAAAATTCTGGACGAAGGAATGGCTGGAGATAATGTAGGATTACTACTGCGTGGTATGCAGAAAACTGACATCCAACGTGGTATGGTTTTAGCTAAACCAGGTTCTATTACTCCCCACAAAAAATTTGAATCGGAAGTATATGTTCTGAAAAAAGAAGAGGGAGGCCGTCATACACCTTTCTTCCCAAATTATCGCCCTCAATTCTACATCCGGACAACAGATGTGACTGGTGCTATTGAGTCTTTTACTGCTGATGATGGTAGTTCAGCAGAAATGGTAATGCCTGGTGACCGGATTAAAATGACAGTTCTACTAATCAACCCTGTGGCAATTGAGCAAGGTATGCGTTTTGCTATTCGTGAAGGTGGGAGGACTATTGGCGCTGGTGTTGTTTCTAAGATTATAGAGTAGAACAGCTTCCTGAGAGATTAACTAGCAGAAAAGCACATATATAAATTATTGATATTTGCTTTTCTGCTGCTGATTAATGAAAGTTAATTTTTATAGTCTATTGCCAGTCAATCAAACTAGCAATGGATAATTGAAAACTAAAAATCTGAACCTAGAAAATTAAAGATAAATGGCCACAATTCAACAGCAAAAAATTCGTATTCGTCTGAAGGCATTTGACCGCCGTTTACTAGATACATCTTGTGATAAAATTGTAGATACGGCAAATAGAACTGGAGCTACGGCTATAGGGCCAATACCTTTGCCCACTAAACGACGCATTTACTGTCTGTTGCGATCGCCCCACGTTGATAAAGATTCACGGGAACATTTTGAAACAAGGACTCATCGTAGAATTATAGATATCTATCAACCTTCCTCAAAAACAATTGATGCTTTGATGAAACTTGATTTGCCGGCAGGTGTAGATATTGAGGTAAAGCTATAGAGAAATTAAGCCATGAGCAAGTAGGAGTTGAGAATTCTTAATAATGCCCATGGCCTAAAGTAATTTGCTAATCTATAGTTCTTGAGATATTATAAGATTTGCTGTTACATATAAATATGCAAGGATAGAAAAATCCGCTAAAGTATAAGAAGTATAAGTACCAAAAATCTATTAACACTAGGAAAATGGCATCCTCTTCTGTAGCTGTTCGAGAACTCCCCCTATTTCCACTACCAGAAGTAGTATTATTTCCAGGTAGACCTCTACCACTACATATCTTTGAATTTCGCTATAGAATTATGATGAACACAATTCTAGAAAGTGATAAGAAATTTGGAGTTCTAATGTGGGATTCTGCTCAAGATAGAGTTGTGGCAACTGGATGCTGCGCTAAAATTGAGGATTATCAGCGCTTACCTGATGATCGGATGAAGGTTTTAACTGTAGGTGAGCAAAGATTTAGAGTTTTAGATACGGTGAGAGAGAAACCGTATTTAGTTGGTTTAGTTGAATGGATAGAAGATTACCATTCAGAAAATGAACTTGGAGGGTTAGCAAATCAGGTTGAAGTGTTACTTAGAGATGTAGTTCATCTTTCTGGAAAACTTATGGATCAGAGCATAGAGCTACCAGAAGATGTTCCTAATTTACCAAAAGAATTATCGTATTGGGTAGCTAGCAATCTTTATGGTGTGGCAACTGAACAGCAAGCTCTTTTGGAGATGCAAGATACTGCTGCTAGACTAGAAAGAGAAGTAGAAATTCTCAGCTCTACCCGCAATCATCTTGCAGCGAGAACTGTTCTTAAAGACACTTTAAAATAATAAATTAGTCGTTTTGTAAGTTCAAAATATTATGTTTCTAGAAAATTATTTCTAATATTAAATTCAAGTAAACAAACATTAGAAATAATAGAATTGTAGTTCAAAGTTTAGGTAGTAGGAAGTGAATCATAAGCTACACTTCCTGCTGCCTAAATATTCTTTGTTTTTTGTTAAAAAAATCCTAGCAATTGTTCTGAAATTGCTTAGTTACTATAATAACAATTTATGGATCAATCCTTGCCGAATTTTGAGTAATACTACTTTAATAATACGAAACTAATTATACTAAATCTCAAAAGTTTTGCTACATCTCCTTAAGTAGTTAGTAGGAATTAACCATGGTTAGTCCATGGAGGCGAAAGGAGTCTAAAAGAGGGAGTATGTCCTGCAATTAAATTTGATATTTAGGACGAGAAGCAGTAGAACTCAATACTTACTTATAAATCATACACTTTGGCTACCAGGAGCTAAGATAGACCTTTGTTCACTTTCAGCTAATACCTTAGTTTCATCACAAGCCCATTTATGATAATCTACCAATAATTGATGGGTTAGTCTTTGTTTGATTGTCATTAATACACTTTTGAGCAAGCCATTACCAGTTGTTTCTAAAACTGGTAATGGTGTTAACCATAATGGAGGGGGTAATTCTACTTTAACCTCTAAATCGGCTTTACCCTTAAGATGAGTAACTTCTTTGATTTGCAAGGGTTCAAGAATGCCAGTCAGATTGAGAGTAAAACGTTGGTTGATGTACTCTACGCCACGAATTTGACATCCCTCTGACTTTAAGTAAATTGTGCCTTTAGGACTAGACCACAACCGCATATCTACAGTTGGTTGAATAGTCAACATCATAAAGTGTAGTGGACGCATTTTCAAGCGGAAACAATCTTTATCTAATTGCTCTAATCTTGTTGGGTCAACCAAAGCATTAACTAAACGCTTTGGTTGACGGAGATAATGCTGAATAGGAACTTGTTGCTCTACTACAGGAATATCTACTGATTGTGAAGCAGTAAATCTAATAATCATAATTTTTTCAAAAAATCAATATCTAATGCCTAAACTTTAATTAAAATTTACATTTTTTAATGTGATTTAAATCACATTAAAGTATCTGCTCAAGTTTGGTTAATAATTGGGAGGTAATTTAGGTAAAATTAATTAATTCTCATAAATAATAATACCTGATAGATGAGAAGTAAGTAAAGAAATGTAATTTAATTTTGCGAAGTGTAAATTTTTTAAATTTGTAGAGATTTCCTTGAATGTGAAATCTAAAAAACAATGGAGGTTTTATGACTATATCTATCGCGCATCTTGGCCCTGCTGGAACTTATGCGGAGACCGCAGCAGTGGCATTTTCTCAAAAACTGAGTCAGCTTGGTCAAAAATCTTTTCTTTGTCCATATCCTAGTATTGCTCAAACTTTATGGGCAGTTTCTAAAGAGCAAGTTAATTTGGCAGTTGTACCTGTAGAAAATTCTATTGAAGGAAGCGTTACTATTACTCTAGATACACTTTGGCAACTGGATATTTTAGAAATTCAAACAGCATTAGTTTTACCTATTTCTCATGGATTAATATCATTAGCTGGTAGTTTTGAGGAGATTAAAACTGTTTATTCTCATCCACAAGCTTTAGCTCAATGTCAAGGTTGGTTGGAAAAGTTTTTGCCACAAGTACAGCAAATTCCAGCTAATTCTACCACAGAAGCATTAGGTCATTTAGAAACAGATCGGAGTGCTGCAGCGATCGCTTCTCAAAGAGCTGCTGAACTTTATCAATTGCCTGTATTAGCTTATCCAATTAATGATTATCCTGATAATTGTACTCGCTTTTGGGTATTGAAACAAGGACGTACAGAAATAGAAAATTCGGCTTTAAAACTAATAATTAATACAATAAATCAACCAGAAAATTCAGTTTTTACTTCTTTAGGTTTTACTGTACCTGCAAATGTACCAGGTGGTTTGGTTAAACCATTGCAAGTATTTGCCAAAAGGGAGATTAATATGAGTAGAATAGAATCTCGTCCGACGAAACTATCTCTAGGGGATTATTTATTTTTTATTGATATAGAAGCTAATAGTAATGATAATTACGTCAAGGCAGCGATAGAAGAGTTTAAAACTTATACAAAAATCCTCAAAATCTTTGGCAGTTATAGTATTATGCCAATCAATTTAGGGAGTAGGGAGTAGGGAGTAGAAAGAGTGAAGAGGGATGGATGGAAAGATTTGATGAGTGAAAGGTCGGCACTTTTTTGGTGCTTCACAAGATGAAAATATTTCTGGTATTGCTTTTAGGGAAAATTTCTGAAATAGAGCGATATAGCTGCCGCACTTGCTCCGCCTTTCATGTCGCTCCGCGTTTCATGTCGGCTCTTAGCCGAAAACGCGGAGCGGAACGGAGTTCTATCGCCCTATTAGCAACTCAATTTAGTTGAATAAAAAGTCATTCGTATAGGCGAGTTAATCCATCTAAGCTTTAGAATATCACAATTTTTATGAGGATGCAACGGAAAATCCTTTGACGCGCGATTTTTTTTGGAGCTTTATAAAATGAAGATGTTTGTGGTTTTGCGCTGAAGAGAGAGGGATGGATGGGAGGATTTGACTGAGTGAAAAGTCGGCACTTTTTTGGAGCTTCACAAGATGAAAATATTTCTGGCATTCCTCTGAGGAAAAATTCCTGAATCTGATTTATTTTCTTTGAAGAAAGTAAATTCAGTTGAATAAAAAGTCATTTGTATAGGCGAGTTACTACATTTAAACTTTAGAATATCACAATTTTTATGAGGATGCAACGGAAAATCCTTTGACGCGCGATTTTTTTCAGGAGCTTCATAAAATGAAAATGTTTGTGGTTTGTTACTGAAGAGGGATGGATAGAAGGATTGGATCAGGCAAAAGCAAAGATTTTGGGGAAGTTCCAAAAGATGAAAATATTTCTGGCATTCCTCTGAGGAAAAATTCCTGAATCTGAGCGATTAAGCTGCCGCACTTGCTCCGCCTTTCATGTCGGCGACAGCCGTTAACGCAGTTATGCGCTAGCAAAACGTGGAGCGGAACGGAGTTCTATCGCCCTCTTAGGAACAAAACTTTAGTTGAATAAAAAGTCATGCTTATAGGCAAGTAACCCCAGTTAAACTTTATAATATCACAATTTTTATGAGGATGGAACCGAAAATCCTTTGACGCGCGATTTTTTTCATGAGCTTCATAAAATGAAAATGTTTGTGGTTTTCCACTAGGGAAGTTATAGATGGAAAGATTTAATCATAGGAAAAATCTGATTCTAATCTTAAAAGTAGTGGAGTAAGGGAGCATTGTTCAATCTTTTTCCCGTATTGCCTCTATTCCACTTCCAACTCATAACTCAAAAATTTTTACATAGGTAAAGATACGATTAGGATTTCTATAAGGAATAAGGGAGAAAAGAGAAGGAAAAAAAGCTGCGGGAATGTTAGCATTTTAGGTTGAAAAGGGCAGAAAAATCACTCTTACAATTCTTCTGACTACCTCCTCTATAATTCAGATTTTTCCTGACTCCTGACTCCTACCCTTTAGATGATATTTTGCAGCACAACTAACAGACGTTGAATTTGTTTTTCCCAAGTTAAATCTTGCATAAAACTAACAGCAGCATTGCTCCGAAGTTGAGCATCTTTTGGATTGGAATATACTTTTTCTAACATTTCTACTACTTCTTCAACATCAGATTCTCCCCAACCTTCTACACCTGGAAAATGAGAGGTAGGTTTGACATATTTTTGACAATGTAATGGATAACAATGAGAATCATTAATAATATCTAAATGTCCGGTATTAGCAGAAATAATTGTTGGAATACCACAAGCAAGACTTTCCATTGCCACAAGATTTGTTCCGCCTTCGCAACGATTTGTAAATACAGCAACATCAGCTTCTCGTAATATTTGTCCGACCATATAATTAGGAATCGGACCAACATCAATAACTGCATTACTAGGAATATTATTTTCTAGGAACCATTCAGTAATTTGTAAACGTTTATTTTGACTAATTTTCGGTAATCCAAGAACATTTCCTGTTTGTTCAATTCCTGCCATAAATTGAGGCCAGAAATTATGCCAAGCTGTAATTAATAATGCTTCTGGATGCCGTTTTTGGAATATTTTAAAAGCTGCTATGACAATATCTTGACCTTTGCGATATTCTAGCTTTCCACCGGAAAAAACAACAAAGCGATCGCCAAAAATATTAGATTTAGGTGCGGGATGAAAAATTGTTTGGTCAATGCCTTGTAAAACTTTTTGTACGGGTTTGATACTATTACTTTCTAGAATTTTGGTATTCCAGGTAGATCCGGTAATAATCAAATCATAAGCTTTGGAGCGATTAATTTGTTCTGAGGTAAATTGAGTATTTTCTGAGAAAATAATTCCAATATTTTTGGTTCCTACAATATTATTACTTACAGAAAAATTACTACCTAAAGCTTGTAAGATTGGTAAGTTGAGATTAATTTTTTTGCCTCGGTGATTTTTGAGTTGATTTTGCAAATTTTTCTGAGCATCAAAAGCTGGATTTAGTAAAGCTTGATGTAGGGGATTTAATATTCCAGGTTGAATAGAAGGAGGGACTAATAATAAAGGTTCATATTTGGGATTTTGAAGTAGTTGGAGAGTAAGATTAATACCATAAATACCCCAACCAGTCATCGGATTTAATGGCCAGCCAATAGTAATTATTTTCATTATTTCAGAAATTGAATTTTTGAGATTATTAGATTTTTTTGTATTACTATTAAGGGTTAAAACGGCAGTTTGAGGATGTGGAATTTTTTGACCAGTTACTAGAGTAGATAAAGTCTGAGATATTTGGGTACAAACTTCTTGCCAATTATCAGATTTACTCTGACGAAATAACCTCATTGTTGGATACCAAGGACTATCTTCACGGTCTGTCAACCAGCGCCAGTCAGAATCAAAATTTAACATTACCCAAACAGGTTTATCTAATGCTCCTGCTAGGTGAGCAATAACTGTATCTATTGTAATTACTAAATCTAATTGTTTTATTGCTGCTGCCGTATCAGCTAAATTCTTAAA